>JAOZLR010000006.1:3284-24423 GCA_029934735.1 Bacteroidales bacterium | reverse complement strand
AATTGTTTTTGCCTATCATGTATCCGACCCGGAAAGATATGGTGTTGTTGAGTTTAATGAAAACAGAAAGGCAATTTCTATTGAGGAAAAGCCTAAAAATCCAAAATCTAACTTTGCTGTTCCCGGCCTCTATTTTTATGACAATTCCGTTATTGAAATTGCCAAAAATCTAAAACCCAGCACAAGAGATGAGTACGAAATTACTGATGTAAACAAATCATATCTTGAAAAAGGAAAGCTGAAGGTCGGAATACTGGACAGAGGAACAGCCTGGCTGGATACAGGAACGTTCAATTCGCTGTTGCAGGCATCACAGTTTGTAGAGGTTATTGAGCAAAGGCAAGGTTTGAAAATAGGTTGTATTGAAGAGATAGCCTATCATAAAGGTTTTATTGATGAGCAGCAATTGAAAAAACTTGCCAAACCGTTGATGAAAAGTGGTTATGGCGAATATTTGTTAAGCATTATTGAATAGAAGAAAATGCAGTCGATAGAGGAAATTCAAAACAAAATAAAGGAGGCTTTGAAAGAGATTGACTTTCGTCGAAAGCCTGTTGAATTATACGACCCAATCTCATATACTTTGTCTCTTGGAGGTAAACGAATGCGGCCGGCACTCTGCCTGATGGCTTGTGATATGTTTGGAGGCGATCTGGATCAGGCACTTCATCCCGCCATAGGTCTGGAGATATTTCACAACTTCACACTCTTGCACGATGACATAATGGACGATGCGCCCATAAGGAGAGGAAAGGAAACGGTTTATAAAAAGTGGGATACAAATATTGCAATCCTCTCGGGTGATACAATGATGGCACTTGCTTACGATTTCATTATGAAAGCTCCTGAAGATGTTAGATCAAAGGTTTTTTTGGTATTCAATAAAACCGCTATCAATGTGTGTGAAGGTCAGCAGTATGATATGAACTTTGAAACTCAAAGCAATATTACAATTAAGGATTACATAGAAATGATTCGGTTGAAAACGGCTGTATTGCTTGCCGGGAGTCTGAAAATCGGGACAATGCTTGCAGGAGCTGATGATGAATATGGAGAAGCCCTATATCGTTTTGGCGAAAATATTGGTATTGCTTTTCAGTTGAAGGATGACCTTTTAGATGTGTTCAGTAATGTTGAAAAATTCGGTAAACAAACCGGTGGCGATATTGCAACCAACAAAAAAACATATCTCTACCTAAAAGCTTTTGAAAAAGCCGAAGGAGAAACACTTGCAAGACTTAACTATTTATTTGATAATGATAATTCGGATAAAGTTGCAGAAGTGAAGAAGATATACGAGGATTTGAATCTCAGGGAAGATACCGAAAAGGAGATGAAAAAATATTTTGACAGGGCAATGGACTTTATTGAAATAATACCGGTGAATGAAAACAGAAAATCGGAATTAATTAAGTTTGCCCAGCGGTTGAACAGGAGGGAATCGTAGCAATCCTCAAACCTAACAGATCTTGAAGACCTGTTAGGTTTTGCAACGTCCACTCTATTGTATTTTAATTATCCAGTTGGACCCAGGCTGAACCGTTCCAGCCTTCAAAATGTCCGCCCTGAAACCTAATAGTACCAGGTTCTGTAACGGTTGTATTTCCTACTGTTATACCACCTGCTGTTTTTACCTGTGTTACAGACCCATCTCCAAGCACAACCTGATTACTTGCCGTTGGTGTTGCTCCATTACCAAGAGCGGTTGTATTCTCAAGTCCGTTTATATTTTGGGCTGCTCCATATCCTATTGCAGTATTATAATTGCCAGTTTCATTATCATATAAAGCTTTATATCCAACCCCTGTATTCCTTATTCCTTCTTTATTTTTAAATAATGCATCTGCACCAACGCCTGTAAGACGATCACCAGTGTATCTCCCAAGTGCCCAGGCAATTGGATCAAATTCTCCAATTGCTTCAAAACCAACTGCTGTGTTATTGCTTGAACCCGAAAACGCATTATTTGCATATGTTCCTAAAGCAGTATTATAACTACCTGTCTGGTTATTGGCACATGAAAAATATCCTACGGATACGTTACTATTTCCATTGCTGAACCAAGATGCAGATGAGCCAACTACAGTATTTCTACTACCTGCTGAATTTGCAAGTAAAGAATTAAAACCGATAGCAACATTATTCGCGCCATTTCCATTAGATTGACCTGAATTTTTTCCAACAAAAACATTAACATTGTCGCTTAAATCATCATTTAATCCTGCATTTTCCCCAAGGAAAACCGAACTTCCCGTTCCTGTCTGCCAGATATGGCCGACAACGTCAAGCTTTGCTCCCGGAGTGGGGGTTCCAATTCCTACATTCCCTGAGTTATTACTGTAAAGATCATTACCTGATACTGTCCAGTCATTATCGGGTGCTCCGATATAATTCCAACCTGCTCCATCGTAATAGTAGAAGCCGTCAGTATTATCTGTTTGATAAACCATAAGGCCTGTTGCCGGACTTGTGATTGCGTTCCTTTGTGCTTGATTCATGCGCGGAATTAAAATTCCACCTGTTGTGGATTTAACATCAAACATTGCTGATGGGTCTGCCTGCGCACCATCGCTGTTTATTGCCACACCCTGATTCTGGGCATTTGCAGTTATCGTTATCATTGAAACGATGAAAGCTATAAAAGTAATTTTAAGTGTTTTCATATCTCTGATTTTTTATTGTTATATTCTAATTAATGTAAACTTTTTTTGAAATTATCCCTTCATTGGCAACTATCCTTACAATGTAATTTCCGTTGGACTGTTGCAGTTCTATTTCATTTCTTCCAGGTGTTGTACTGCGGCTTAATATTTTTCGTCCTGTTATGTCAAAGATCATTATCTCTCCATTCAGATTAACCGGAATTTCGAGATAAACGATTTTGCCAAAACTGTAAATATGAACGTAAGATAGCAGGTTCTCCGAAATTCCAGGCTCTGTGAACCAAATATTAAATCTGTCGGCATTATCTGAAGTAGTTGCAGAAAACGTATATTCCGATTGCACTCTCAGGTTTCTGATAACCTTGTCCTGCTTATCTTCAAGATAAACGGGAATTTCTTCAGAAATGCTTTCAAGCCAATCTGACTTCAGTATATAAGTTGCTGAGGCTTTCGGCTCAAAATTAAGTGCAACAACAGGGTATTCATCAACCGATGGTAATTCATTAAGGGCATATTTCTCACCATATGTTACTGAATAAAGTGAGAGTGCACCTCCGGGAGCTTTATAGTAAACTCCATCGTATTCAGGATCGAAATCTGCAGTTGACTCTTCATAAAAACCGATAACCGTTTTATCTGTTTGGCTATTTCCCTCAACTGTAAGCAAAAGTTGGCTGGGAATTACCGGGCCACTGCTTTTGAAGAATATTGCCTCATTATGAGTACGTTGTGAGGCAGGAATCGTTAGTGATGCAGGTGTTCCGGTTGTGTCAGCCGTTCTAACCCAAAAACCCTGGGTAGATGCTATAAAGCCACTATTGGGGTTTGTTCCTCCGGTTGTTGTATTCCAGACCACATAGTTACCACCTCCATCAGGATCATAAATATACATTGAGCCACCAACATTATTTAGATTCCAGTCAGAATGTCCATTCCATTCTATTGCAACAGGAAAAGGATTTCCGATTAGATTCCATCCGGAAGTCGGGCTTGCATTTGTATTTGAAAGTGTAATCGCAACATCCTGATAATTAAAATCTCCACTAAAAACGACAGAGTCGCCGGAAGATGGCCAAAGTCCGTTAGGATCGGTGGTATAGGAATATACGAAGTACCCTTCACCCACATTCAATGGGATTGTTAAAGGAAGGTTCAGAAAAGTCCATGTCCCATCAGTTTCGTTAAACTGCTCAAGATATTTCCACTGATAAACTTCAATAACTTCGCTATTAACAGGTGTGGATACCATATGAAAAACATCTCTTGTGAGATATTGTTCCACAAAAGCTTCTCCTCCACCGGAGAAAGTAAGGCTTCCATATTGAAGAAATGAGGGTGCCGTTGAATAGTCATCCATAAGCAACAACTTTGCTCCCCCAACATCAAGCGTTGTTCCGGTACCGATTGTGATATCAGTGCCGGGATTCACCGTTATGCTTGCCTGTCCAAACCCAAACAGGCTAAAAAACGCAAGCAACACGGCCGTTAAAATAAACTTTGATTGCTTCATATCGTTTGCTTTAATGTGTTGAAAAAAATATTTTTTAAAAGAGAGTTTTGCCAAAAGTACAACATTGCTATTGAAATTCCAAATTTTTCAAATTTCTTCTATAGTAAATTAATGAATAGGCGGGCTTACAGTCCTTGCTGTAACTTGTTGGTTAGTTTTATAAAAAAGATGCTAAGCTTGCTGATTAAAAAAAACGTCTCTCATCTTGGCTCTCTCATCTTGATTCTCTCATCTTGGCTCTATTATCTCATTTATCCTTTTGCAGCTCTTCCAGTTTCAGATGAAACTTTTCCCAATGGCTCATCTCATTTTCCAGATTTCTTTTTAGCTTTTCATATTCTTTGGTTATTTTTTCGTAGTTCGGATTGTCGAAATAGCTGGTGGGATCGCTGAGGATTTTATGTGATTTTTCGATATCGGTCTCAAGCTCCTCTATTTTCTTTTCAGCTTTGATAATTTCGTTTTTTATTTTTCTTATGTCTCTGTCGAGTTGTTTCTTCCTCTCCCAGTTAAGTTTATTTGGTGATTTAGGTTCCGGTTTATAATTCTTAAATTGCATTTGCTTTTCAAGCTGCTTCAATGTCTTCAACTTTCTGGCTTCAAGAAATTCATAAATACCACCCAGATGCTCCCTGATATGGTTATTTCTAAACTCAAACAGCTTATCAGTTAATCCCTGCAAAAAGTCACGATCGTGCGAAACAATAATCAGTGTACCGTCAAATTGTAGCAGAGCATTTTTCAAAATATCCTTCGACTGCATATCCAGGTGGTTGGTGGGCTCATCAAGAATAAGCAGGTTCGATGGTGTCAGTAACAGTTTGGCAAGAGACAATCTTGACTTTTCACCACCGGAAAGAATTTTGACTTTCTTATCAATAGTCTCACCGCTAAACAGAAAGGAGCCAAGTATCGCCCTCA
The DNA here is from genome assembly GCA_029934735.1 of Bacteroidales bacterium. GTDB lineage: Bacteria > Bacteroidota > Bacteroidia > Bacteroidales > JAADJA01 > JAADJA01. Next base: position 19,329 of record JAOZLR010000006.1, on the reverse strand, counting down.
CGCGCTTCCTGATATCACCCGTTGCGATATCATCAATGGTTTCAAATACCGTTTTATCAGGATCGAGGTAATCTCCCTGATTTTGTGCAAAATATCCTATCTGAACATTATGTCCATATTTTAGTGTCCCGGTAAAATCCAGCTCCTTAACAATTATTTTTGCAAGCGTTGACTTTCCCTCTCCGTTTCTTCCTACAAAAGCTAATTTATCTCCATTCAGAACAGCAAAATTAACATCCTTCAATACTGTGAGGTCGCCATATTTCTTACCAAGGTTTATCGCTTCAAGAACAACTTTCCCGGAATGAGGAGCAGGAGGAAAACGAAAATGGATTGATGATTTATCAATATCATCAAGTTCTATTTCCTCCATTTTATCAAGCATTTTTATTCTGGACTGAACCTGCTTTGCCTTTGTACTTTTATATCTGAACCTTTCAACAAATCTTTCAATCTCACGAACCTGCTTTTGCTGATTATTGTAAGATGCTGTTTGCTGCTCAAGCCTCTCTTCACGCATTTTTACATAACCGGAGTAGCCAGCCTTATAATCATAAATTTTCCCACCTGAAATTTCAATCGTTCGCTTTGTTACTCTGTCAAGGAAAGCCCTGTCGTGAGAGACAAGCACAACCGCTCCGTAATAATTCACCAGAAATTCTTCAAGCCACTGAATAGATTCTATATCAAGGTGATTTGTCGGCTCATCAAGCAGAATAACTTCAGGCCTGCGAAGTAAAATTTTAGCCAACTCAACACGCATCTGCCATCCGCTGCTAAACTCCTTAACCGGCCTTTGAAAATCCTCCTTTTTGAAACCTAGTCCTGAAAGCACCTTTTCAATATCGGCCTGCATTGTCTGGCCACCTATGAGGTGAAATCTTTCGTTTGCATCAGTCAAATTATGAATAAGCCTTTCATATTCCTTCGATTCGTAATCCGTTCTGCTTGCTATTTCATCAGTCAGCTTCCGGATTTGCTTTTCCAGTTTAAGTGTCTCTGAAAAAGCTTTGATGGCTTCATTGTAAATGGTTTCATCGGTTTTAGTATTCATCTCCTGGGGCAGATATCCTATTGAGGTACTTGACGGAATAATAACCTCACCTTCCTGCGGACGAAGATTGCCCGCAATAATATTCAATAAAGTAGTCTTTCCTGAGCCATTCTTCCCTGTTAATCCTATTCTGTCCCTGTCATTAATAAGGAAAGATACACTGTTGAACAAGTCAGTACCAGTGAAGTGTATAGAAAGATTATTTATCGAAATCATATAACAATGTAATTTATTAAAGATGTGCAAAATTATTAAAATAGGGATACCGAAGCGAAGTTCCTGAATAAATTCATTATAATTTTGAGATTTTGGTAAGGGGAATGACAAGCGTGGACGCTTATCACATTTATACACAAGCGTGGACGCTTGTCATATTAAAAAAAAAGAGACCGGCCCGTAAAGGACCGGTCTCTTCATTATAAGAGTCTGTAATTTAGACAACAGTAATTCACCACGTTGGTGGTTTAACCCCTACTTGTCTATTTTACAGCGATCTTCCTGATAACAGTACCTTTATCTGTTATCATTTTGATAAAGTAAATACCCCTTTCAAACGTCGATACGTCGAAGTTAGAATTATTGGCATCTACTTTTTGTGTTAGTATAACCTGTCCTGCATTGTTCAGAATTTCCAATGATTTGATATTCAAATCAGTTTCAACATAAACAATGTCGCTTGCAGGATTAGGATAAACCTTCATATCGAAGATAGAGTTATTATCAATTCCTGTAATAACCTGAACATATCCGGCATCTGATGGTGCTGATTCTCCAAAGTAATATACAGCTGTTGCATAATATTCGTAGAATCCCGCAGTTGTGTTTTCATCAAAGTATAAAAGATCTGTAACAAGGCTACCATTAATCTGAACGCCGTCACGATAGACATTGTAACCATCGGGAGCAAGGCAGGCAGCTGGTGCAGACCATGTTAAATCAACACCACCGGTTGCAAGTGCACCTTCAAAGTCCAATGGAGGAAGATCACCAGGAGTAGGTACGGTAATAACCTCTGTAACTGTTGGCTGCGATTCTTCACCTGCATAAACAGCAGTTACGTAATAACCATATTCAACTTCAGGATCAACCATTTCATCCGTATATGACATATCAGTTACATCAGCAACCTCAACACCATCTCTGTAAACTTTCCAGCTATCTGGATCACCACCTGTTGGCATTTCCCAGGTTACCTCAACATCAGTACAGTTGTATGCAAGTGCAAGGTTAATTGCTGGAATAAGACCTTCAACATGAAGTGTAACTGCAACAACAGGAGATCCAACATCAGGATTAGTTGTGAAATGAATCTCAGCTTCGTAAATTGCAGGTAGCAAGTCGGTAGCATCAAAATGAGCTGTCATTGTCTCTGTTCCACCACCTGCAAGAGTACCAGATGTAGGATCAAGTGTTAACCAAACCGGTCCGGCAGGGCACAATTCCAAAGCCCAAAGGTTAATGTTCTGACAAGTTCCGAGGAATGCCCAGAAACCTGGTGCTAAATGATCATCTATACATAAACCGCCAGCAGAAGCAGAAGCTGATAAAACACTTCCAACATCAAAAGTTAAACCTGTTTCGGCTCCACCGGGTAGCTGAATTTGAATAAGCTCACTCAGAGTTGCTCCAATCTGGGCATAACCCCAAAGATAAGGAGCACCATCGGAATATCCGTCATAAGCAAAACCATAGTAACTTTCTCCAACTGGGCCACAGGCAAAGCTATTTACCTGAGTTCCCGAAGGATCAAAAACAACTATATCCGTTGTCCAGTTATTAGCATAAAACACATTATCGTTTTCATTGTAACCAAGAGCTCTACAATCTGTTGGAGCAGTAATTGTACTTACTAAAGTCTGTGAACTAAAGTCCATCTGATAGAGGGATGTGGTTGCAGCAGCACCATAGAAGTATGTGCCGTCGTAAGCCAAATCGCGAACATTACCAGCAGAACCACAAGTAAATGTTTCAAGATATGTTCCACTCATATCATACTTGTAAAAATCAACACCATTCCATTTGGTAGTGTAAATATTCTGGCCATCAGTTTCGATACCGGCTTCACCACCACCAATACCAACAGGAACTTCCCAAATAAGGTCGAACATATCATCAGAAGGTTCACCATCAATCACAACAATTGAAGCTGACCAGCTTACATCACCATTACCAGGATTATTGATAGTAATAGTCTCGTCGGTCATAGCATTAGGATCGAGAGTAACATCAAGAGACATTGGATCAACATTAAAATCAGGTGCTGTCATAGCAAAATCCTGAACAGTTGTATTCCCGACGGTGACATCAGCCGTAGCATTTTCAGTGTTATAACCATTAGCCACACATGCCATATCATAGGTTCCCACCTGACAAGGATCAAAACTATATACTCCGTCAGCAAGTGTTGTCATTGAATATGTTTGCCATGGGCCAACAGCAGATACTGTAGCCCCTTCTACTGGGTTTCCTGTTGCCAGATCAGTAACAGTTCCACTTAGCACGCCAAATTCAGGTACAAAGAATTCAACTTCAAGGTAAGGAACATTTGTCTCTGCCCATCCGTCAAATTCAAGATAGTAAGTATCAGTTCCATCACGTTCATAAATTCCAACTGCAAACCAACCCTGTGATAAAGCAGTTCCAAGGTCTTCATTAGCAGCACCGACAAGAAGATATTCCTGCCAGCCAGGTGCAAATGTACTGGCCTCATTGTTATATGAATAGGCTATATCTACCCCTGAACCTGCTGAGGCAACATTCCAGATATCAGCACCTGAAGCTGTTACAGGATCAATAGCCATAGGTGTAATACTCCAGTATGGGTAGTTAGTAATTGTAACATAACCATGGAATGTGACTGCAGTAATAACAGCACCTGTTGGAATTGATGTTACATCAAATTTCATCCAGCCCTGATCATTTCCACCAGCTCCACCATAGGATTTCACATAACTGACTTCTGTTTTGTCAGTTCCATTAGTTGTGCCTGTCCAGTAATCTGCACTTTGTGGAAGAACAACATAAATATCCTGCATCATTTCAAAATCAAGCTGTGTATTAGCCTGAGCGTTAACAATAACATCAGTTACAGTTACCACAGCGAATTCTAAATGATCGGCAGTAACTGTGTATGTGCCAGCCTCAATTGTAATTTCATAAGTACCGTCAGCACCTGTAACAGCACCAAACTCTGTTCCTTCAACAACAACGTTTACGTTTTCTATAGGATTACCTGTCTCCACATTTGTTGCAGTTCCTGTAATCATACCATAAAAACAAGGCATTGTGAAGTCAACACCGGTAACTGTTGCCCCTTCACCTACAACTACTCCTGTAACGGTCTGTGTATCGTATCCGTATAGTGAAGCAATAACATCATAAGTACCAGGATAAGCAGTTATTTCATAATCGCCGTTTACATCGGGATTAACCGAATAAACATCAGCTTCAACAGTAACTTCCGTTACATCACCAATATTATAAGGTGCGATACCATCAAGGAAAACATTTCCCTGAATATATCCAACCAGCTGAGTTCCAACAATAAGTGTAACAGGTACAGTAGTGGAGCCAACATCAGGATCGGATGAGAAGTGAATGTTTGCATTGTAAATCATACCGAGGATAAGATCTGTAGCATCAAGATTAACACTCATCTGTTCGGCATTTCCAGCATCAAGAGTTCCAGATGTGGGGTCTATTGTAATCCAATTAGTGCTACCGCCATATGGTACAAGTTCAAGTGCCCATAAACTAACGTTCTGGGTGGTTCCAAGGAATGCCCATAAACCTGTTGATATATTATTGTCGATACATAAGCCACCAGCAGAGGCAGGAGCTGATAAAACACTTCCAACATCAAAGGTTAAGCCTGTTTCAGCTCCGCCGGGAAGCTGAATTTGAATCAATTCATTCAGTGTAGCTCCTATCTGGGCATACCCCCAAAGATAAGGAGCACCAGCGGAATATCCATCATAAGCAAAACCATAATAGCTTTCACCAAATGGTCCACAGGCAAAACTATTTACCTGAGTTCCCGAAGGATCAAAAACAACTATATCCGTTGTCCAGTTATTAGCATAAAACACATTATCGTTTTCATTGTAACCAAGAGCTCTACAATCTGTTGGAGCAGTAATTGTACTTACTAAAGTCTGTGAACTAAAGTCCATCTGATAGAGGGATGTGGTTGCAGCAGCACCATAGAAGTATGTGCCGTCGTAAGCCAAATCGCGAACATTACCAGCAGAACCACAAGTAAATGTTTCAAGATATGTTCCACTCATATCATACTTGTAAAAATCAACACCATTCCATTTGGTAGTGTAAATATTCTGGCCATCAGTTTCGATACCGGCTTCACCACCACCAATACCAACAGGAACTTCCCAAATAAGGTCGAACATATCATCTGAGTTGTCGTCACTCAGTATTTCAAGAGACGCACCCCAGTCAAGAGTACCATCACCATTATTGGCAATATCAATTGTCTCTGTTGATTGAGTGTTAACATCAAGAGTTACAGTAATTTCAATTGGAGTAATATCCATTGTAGGAGTAGTCATTGCAAAATCCTGAGTTGTTGTTCCACCAAGTGTGATTGAAACAGTACCTCCTGTAATTGGGTTATAACTATCTTTTGTACAGCTTATGTCCCAATCTCCAGCCAGAATATCATTGATTCCATAAGAACCGTCAGCCAATGATGTTGTTGTGTACTGGCCATTTTTAACGGAAATCAAAGCACCTTCAACGGCAGCACCACCTGTATATTCAGTTACAAAACCGGTAAGATCACCATATTCAGCAGCTCCAATAATAACTTTATAATCTTCAGCTTCACCAAAGGAGTATGAGCCGCAAGGATCAGTAAATGCACCATTCCATACTGCCATTACACGCATTACGTGCTCGCCGTTTAATGCAGTAGCAGGAATTTCGATGTCAACGTCATAAAGAACACCTGGATCTGCTATTACATAATCAGTAATTATCATTTCATCGGCAGTAAGGTCAAGATCATCATTAAAATCAATCCAGATATTTACATACTGATTTGAATATCCTGTACCCATTTGGAAAGTATGAGTAACTCCGGGGAAGAGTATTGCAGGCCCTAAGCCGAAATACTGGCTCCAGCCTGTTCCGTTCAGGTTGGCACAGCCGTTTGCAAGGTTTTGAATTTCTTCAACAGCAAAGTCGGTAAATCCATCACCAACAGAACAACCGGATGAATAAACAGGAGCACACAATGAAGGTTCCAGATTTTCAACTGTTTTGGTTTTACAGTCATTATTTGGGTTTTCATCACCGGCTAAAAAAGTACAAGCTTCAAACTCATAACTTCCATAAGCTGAAAGGTCAACACCAACTGCAAAAGTATGCTCAATAGATTCGCCACTATTGATAGTTACAGTGACAGGTTCAATCACAACGGTTCCTCCGTCTAATGAAAAACCAATATTGAAGTTTGACTGAGCATTGTTTCCATAGTTTTTAACAGTAACAGTAACAGTTTCAGCATTTCCAAGGTTAACACCTGTTGAAGGAGCCACAATAGCCTGAATTCCAACATCATCATCAGGTAACGGTCCTGATTGTATAAGTTCCAGACCCCAGATGTTAATATTTTGACAAGTACCCATAATTGTCCAGAATCCAGGAACAAGGTTGTCATCGATACATAAACCACCGGCAATATCATTAGCTGAAAGCACACTTCCAACATCAAAATAGGTGCCTGTTTCAGTACCAGCCGGAAGCTCTATTTGTACAAGCTCATTTAATGTTGCTCCTACCTGGGCATAACCCCAAAGATAGGTCCCGCCACTGTAGTTGTCATAGGCAAATCCATAATAGCTGTCGCCAACAGGTCCACAAGCAAAACTGCTAACAAAAGCACCTGACATATCAAATGCTGTAATATCCGAACCCCAGTTGTTTCCATAAAACACGTCATCATCTTCATTGTAAGCAATAGCTCTGCAATCTGTTGCAGCAGAAATTGTACTTACAACGGTCTGCAAGCTGAAATCCATCTGAAAGACGGTTGAGGTTGCAGCAGCACCATAGAAGTATGTACCATCAAATGCAAGGTCGCGAACATTAGCTGCTGTCCCGCAAGTAAAAGCCTCAATATAGGTACCATCCATTTCATACTTGTAAAACTCAGCACCATTCCATTTGGTAGTGAAAATATTGCTACCGTCAGTTTCGATACCGGCTTCACCACCACCAACTCCAACAGGCCATTCAAATTGGAGATCAAATTGTGCATCTGAAGGAGGAACGTTTCCTGCCTTAGCATTTGGATCTCTATCATCTAAATAAATTATCTCCCTTTCGAGAGTTGCAGCCTTTTGCATTTCAGCCTGGCTGACAGGCTGGTCTAAATTTTGAAGGACAGCCTCTTGCTGCGCTTCCTTTTTTTGCAAAGCATCTTTCTCAACCAGTCTGGGAGAAAGTTCATTTTGAGCAAAAACCATGGAGGTACTGAAAAGTACGATCCAAAGAATCACAAATTTTCGAGTAATGTTTCTCATAATGATTAAAATTTTTAAGTTAAAAAGTAATTATCTAAAGTAAATATTCATTTCAATGAAATAAAAATATTACGGCTAAATCAAGTACTCCTGTTAAGGAATCAATCACTAAAAATAGATATTTTTGACTAATAGGGGGAAATATTTTTTTATTGGGTTTTTCTAAAAACAAAATGATAGGATTAACTCACGTTGTTTCAGGGTAATAGATTTTATTTAGAATGATTATAAATTACCTGTTTTTCACAAGAATCCTCGGTTCTATCATATCAAGGATAGAATATTTTATTCCTTCCCGACCCAATCCGGAATCTTTAACACCACCATATGGCATATGATCAACCCTGAAAGTCGGGACATCATTAATGATAACACCACCTACCTCAAGATTGAGAAAAGCAAAATTCATCTCTTCAATACTGTTGGTAAAAACACCTGACTGAAGTCCGAATCGCCCTTCATTAACATAATTTACAGCTTCCTTAAAATTGTTAAACGGCTCAAGTATAACCACAGGGCCAAAAACCTCGAGTGAGCATACTTTCATATCCTTGTGTGTTTCGGACAGCACAGTTGGAGGAAAATATGCAAGGTCTCTTTTCCCTCCTGTCAAAAGTTTTGCTCCATCGGCTAAAGCTTCATCAACCCACTCCTGAATACGAACTGCATTGGCTTCGTCAATCATACTTGATATGTCTGTATCTGTCTTAACCGGGTTTCCCACTTTAAGTTTTCCAGCTTCGGCAGTAAACTGTTTTGAAAACTCATCAAAAACGGAAGTGTGGATATAAATGCGCTGTGCGTGAATGCAAACCTGGCCTGAGTAGGCAAACCCGCCAACGATGCATTTTTTTACGGCCTGGTTGATATCAGCGCTTTCAGTAACAATAACCCCTGCATTTCCTCCAAGTTCAAGAACTACCTTTTTCTTTCCCGCATCCTGTTTCATTTTCCAGCCAACTTCCGGAGAACCAGTAAAGGTGAGCAAATTAAATCTCTGGTCGGTTACAAGCTTGTTTCCTGTATTTCTGTCCATCGGAATTATTGAAACTGCACCTTTAGGCAATATGGTTTTATCAATTATTTGTGCAAGCTTTAAGGTGGAGAGAGGAGTGGAGGTGGAAGGCTTCAATATTATCGGACAGCCTGCTGCAATGGCAGGGGCAATTTTATGAACGGCAAGGTTCATTGGAAAGTTGAAAGGTGAAATACCAGCTACGAGTCCTACGGGGAAATATCTTACAATGCCCTCTTTCTTATCTCCGGCAGGTGTCCAATCGAGATCAATGTACTCCTTTGGCAGGCGTTTGCTCTCTTCGGCTGCAATTGTGAAGGTTTGTATGGCTCTGTCAATCTCACCAAGAGAATACTTCATCGGTTTTGCTGACTCCAGGCAAAGCAGACGTGCAAAGTCATCACGGTTATCTTTTAATGCAGTTGCTATTTCCGTTAAAACTTCATATTTTTTCCATGAAGGAAAATCTCTCATCTCACTGGCAACAGATTCTGCCTTTAGGATGGCTCTTTCAAGTATATCCTCATTGCCAAGAAAAGTTTTTGCAACAATCTCCCCGTTATAAGGATTTATAACATTCAGGGGCTTTCCTGTCTGGACAAACTCACCAGCTGCATATATTTTGTATGTTAACATAGCAAATGCATTTTTCGTTTAAGGAAACAAAAATAGTGAAATTGGGAGTTGGTTTGAATAAGAATGTTGATTGTGATGAAGATTTACTTAATTGGGAGTTCAACCTTTCGGGTCTCAGCCGCACCGTCCTGCCCTGACACCGAAAGGTTTGAGGTAGTCCTACCTCCTCTTTTTTACTACAGGATTCATTTAGAACGAAATTCCTGCTCCTAACTGAAAATACTGAATATTATAGCCGTCTCTGGCTTCCAGCAGTCCCCAATGATATCTTGCTTCAATTGTGACAACTAAGATCTTTACTCCCAAACCTGCATAAGCAGGCAGATCAAACCAATTTGTTTTACCACCATAATCTTCAGGACTAACATCTTCGCCCATAAGTGTAAGTTTTTCGGAAACCACAAAATTACCGGCAACTCCTGCGAGGGCAAAAACAGGTCCGATTTTAAATTTTAAATTTAAGGGAACACTAATCGTATGTAATACCCTTTTGCTATTATCTCCATAATTACTCCCATTTTGAAAATATTCAAGTCCGGAGCCAAAATGCAACATCGGGATAATCTTGGTGTCGCGGAAAAATCCAACATAAAAACTGTTATAGTTACTAGCAGAATCCGGTTTGCTTCCATCTTTTATAAAATCGGAAACTTGCCATCCGGCACGGATGCCGAATTTTTTGTCTTTGTCATCCTGAGCATTTGTCAAAAGTGATCCAAACAGAAAAAATGCGATTAAAATAATTGTAATGTTTTTCATTAATAATAAATTTTAGTTTTTAAATAAAATAATTAGTTCAAAAAAAATTTTATAAAGGTGCTAGCTGGTATAACAAAAAAGATTGAAAAATGTTTACTCATTTTCAACTTTGAATCTGGTTATTCGGAATTTCATATACCCATGATTATTTTTTACCAAGCGAATTTAAGTGAAACAGCTGGATATTTCTTTAAGATTTACCTCACAATCAACGGAGTAGTAATGGTATTACTGTGATGCAATGCCCGATCAACTATGTACGCTTTAAACATAATGGTATCGAAAGGCGAGGTTGGATTATGAATAAAAAGTGTATCCTCAACCTCCCCGCTGATTGATTTATTAGAACTGAGCGGGGTAAGAATGGGAATTCGCCCGTTGAAATTAAGTGTGTCCACATCTCCTGTTGACGGGTCGGTTTGGGTCAGAAAAACTTCTATAGTGTCACCATTCTGAATTTCAAAATATGAGATAAAAAGGTTGTAATCATACGGCGGAATTGTATCGCCCTGAAAAAGTCCAATATCGCCGTCACCGTCGGTAAATGAAAAAATTAGAACACCCCTCTCAGGATAGCTCTGTCCGTAGTTGTAAATAGTAAGGAAATTTTCAAATTTAATTTCAGGCTCAACAGGATATACATCCTTTTTCCTGCAGGCATAAAACATTCCTGCAATAGCAATTATAAGAATGATATTTTTAAAAAATATTTTCTTCATTTATCCTGTATTCAATAGTTAAAAGACAAAATTAACAAAATTATTGTACTTACTTGTAAATTATTGTTTCCCTATCTTTGCAAAATTACACATTAAGAATGAATACAAAGGATATCGAAAGCCGGATTTTCACAATCTCTTCTGAAAGGGAATTTAATGATGTATCTCTTAAGATTTTTCATTATCAGTATAATACTGTTGAAATTTACAGACAATTTGTTGATTCCATAACTGATGATATTTATTCTATAAAGAATTTTAACCACATCCCTTTTCTTCCCATTGAATTTTTTAAAACCCACAAAGTGATGGCAAAGGGATTGAAAGAGGAGAGGGTTTTTTTAAGCAGTGGCACAACCGGAACATCTCAAAGCCTGCATTTTATTGCTAATTTATCACTATATGAAAAAAGCTTTGTGAAGGGTTTTCAGTTTTTTTATGGAAATCCTGCAAAATATAGAATTCTGGCATTGCTTCCCTCCTATCTGGAACGTGAAGGATCCTCGCTGGTTTTTATGGCTGGAAAGCTTATTGATTTGTCAGAAAATCCGGACAGTGGCTTTTTTCTTGACAACTATAACGAACTTGCTGATTTGCTCACAAAAAAAGACTCCACTAGTGTTTTCCTGCTGGGTGTAACTTATGCCCTGCTTGATCTGGCTGAAAAATATGATCTGAACCTTGAAAAAGCAGTTGTTATGGAAACAGGTGGGATGAAGGGGCGTCGTAAGGAGATGGTAAGAGAGGAGATGCACGAATTTCTGAAAAACAAATTCGGAATAAATAAAGTCCATTCAGAATACGGGATGACGGAACTGTTGTCGCAGGCCTATTCGAAGGGTGACGGCATATTCCGTTCTCCTCCCTGGATGAAAATTCTGATACGCGATACAAATGACCCTTTGTCGATAATTAAAAATGGGAAAACAGGTGGAATAAACATCATAGACCTTGCGAATGTCCACTCCTGCTCTTTCATCGCAACACAAGACCTGGGCAAAAAATATGACGACGGCTCGTTTGAGGTTCTTGGCCGTTTCGATAGTAGTGATATTCGGGGGTGTAATCTGATGGTGGGTTAAAATAGCAAATCGGCAGTCGGCAATCAGCAGTTGGCAGTCTGCAATCGGCAAAATAAATAACTTAACATATAACTTTTAACCCTTAACATATTAGTTCCCCGCCCTTATAAAAACTTCCGGTGAATCATTTGCAGGCGAATTAATCAGTTTTGAAACGCAATAGGCTGTTAGGAAATCGGATTCAATAGGTTTTAACAGGGATTTCAAAATTTCAGGATTGTGTTCTTCTATCCAGATTCTTTCTTCTCCGGGTTTGAAAATGACAGGCATTCTTGTGTGAATATTTTTCATCAGTTCATTGGGTTCTGTTGTTATAATTGCAAAAGAATCAATGGTTTCTCCGGACTCATCTTTCCACGAATCCCAAATTCCCGCCATAGCAAAAGGAGAACCATTTTTCATAATAATTCTATATGGAATTTTCTCCTTTGAACTTATCTTTTGCCATTCATAAAACCCGTCGCTCAACACAAGGCAACGCTTTTGCTTGAAAGAGTTTTTGAAAGAGGGCTTTTGATCAATTGTCTCCGCCTTTGCATTTATCAGTTTATTTCCAAACGACTTATCTTTAGCCCAAAAAGGAATTAAACCCCACCTATAAAAACTCAACTCATCAGGATTTTGATTTGAAATGACAGCAAGTTTTTGTGTTGGGGCACAGTTATAACTTGGTTTATAGGTATTTGTATCCACCCTGATATGGAAATGCTCTTCTATCATTTCTGCAATAACCGCAAATGAAAATCTTCCGCACATAAGACAAAGGTAAGAAAAATTAAAAATATGTAATCTTCAAAAATGACTCTATTTAAAAATAATTTTAATTTTGGATAATTCTAAAATAAAATTTATTTAATTTTGGACTTTTCTAAAATAAAATATCAATGAAAATCAGAAAACTGTTCGCAAAATTACTCAATGAGAAAAACAATCATAAAGTATCAATAATTCTTGGTTCACGTCAAGTTGGAAAGACCACTATTTTAAAAGAGCTTCATAGTATTTTGACCAGGAAAGCAAAAGGGATTTATTTAGATTTGGACATCTTATCTAATTATGAAATTGTCTCAACTTATGAGATATTAATCAACACGATGAAATTATCAGGATACAAAATAGATCAGAAAAGCTTTTTCTATTTATTTCTTGACGAGTTTCAGAAATATCCCAGGTTTTCAATAGTATTAAAAAATGTTTACGACCATCATCATAATGTTAAGATATATGCAACAGGGTCATCTTCGGTCAAAATAAAAAATGAAGTGCAGGAGTCTTTAGCAGGAAGAAAAAATCTTCATTTTTTATATCCACTCGACTTTGAAGAGTTTATCATTTTCAAAGAAGATGTTGAAGCTCTGCGGCAGCTGGAAAACGTACAATCTCTTTCAGGGAATGAAATTAAAATTCCACGGCTGGAAGCTTTGTTTCAGGAATTTTTGATTTTCGGAGGTTATCCTGAAGTGGTTTTAACGGAAGGAAAAAAAAATAAAACAGATGTATTTAAGTCTATCTTTGATTTGTATGTTAAAAAAGACCTTGTTGAATACTTAAATGTAGATAAAATACTAAATGTAAAACGATTAATTGAGATTTTAGCAATAAATAACGGTCAAAAAATCAATTTTGCTGAGATTTCGGGTTTGTGCTTTTTAAAAGAATATGAATTGAGAAAATACATCGAAATTTTAAAAGAGACTTTTCTAATAAAAGAAGTACGACCATTTTTTACTAATAAAAACAAGGAATTAGTTAAGATACCAAAGATTTACTTTATTGATAACGGTGTCAGAAATTATTTTATGAATTACTTTGAGGCTCCGTCAATGCGAAACGATTCGGGTTTTCTTTTTGAAGGGTATGTTTTATCCGAACTTTTGAAAATCGGATGTGAGGATATTAAATTCTGGCAAGACAAAAATATGCGGGAAGTTGATTTTATTATTGATAAGATTCATAAACAGATCCCTATTGAGGTAAAATATAAACTAAAAATCAAACAGGATGACTTTAATGGATTAAAGGCGTTTAAAAGAAACTATACCAACATTGACGAAGCCTATTTAATAAATCCGAATTCGCAATTGACAAACGATTTGCAGATTTCACTTAAACTCCCCTACTCATTGGATTTATGTTAATTTTGCAGCCTGAATTTTAACAAGGAATATTTTGGGTAAATCCAACAACATAGAGATAATGTCACCCGTAGGATCGTTCGGTTCACTTATGGCAGCCATTCAGGGTGGGGCTGATTCGGTTTATTTTGGTATTGGCCATCTTAATATGCGTTCAAAGTCGAGCCAGAACTTCACCTTGAACGATCTGAGAAACATAACAAATATTTGTAGGGAACACAACATCAAGACTTATCTTACGCTAAATACAGTCATTTACGATAATGAACTGACAGAGATGCGCGTGCTGGTTGAAAAGGCAAAAGAGCATGGAGTCTCAGCCATTATTGCTACTGATATGTCAGTCATTCAGTATGCACGGGCAGTCGGGATGGAGGTACATATGTCTACACAAACAAATGTCACCAATATTGAGGCTGTAAAGTTCTACTCTCAATTTGCCGATGTGATGGTTACAGCACGCGAGTTGAGCCTGCGACAGGTTGCAGCAATAACAAAAACCATTCAGGAACAACAGATAAAAGGCCCTTCCGGCAGACTTGTGGAAATAGAGGTATTTGTACATGGTGCACTATGTATGGCTATTTCAGGGAAATGTTACCTAAGCCTTGACAACCTGGATTCATCTGCCAATCGTGGCGCCTGCCTGCAACAATGCCGCAGGCCATATAAGGTTACTGATGATTCGGGAATTGAGCTGGAAATAGACAACGAATACATAATGTCGCCCAAGGATCTGAAAACCGTTGACATTCTTGACAAAGTTCTGAAAGCCGGAGTCAGGGTACTGAAAATTGAGGGACGGGGCAGGGCTCCTGATTATGTAAAAAAAGTGACTTCCGTTTACAGAAAAGCTGTTAATGCCTATTTTAACAATGATTTCACTAAGGAAAATATCGAAAAATGGAATGTCGAACTTGCAACGGTTTACAACCGAGGATTCTGGAACGGATATTATATGGGTAAGACGTTTGGTGAATGGACCGAAAAATATGGCTCACAGGCAACCAAAAGAAAGGTCTATGTGGGAAAGGTGACAAACTTTTATAAAAATATCGGAGTTGCCGAAATAAAAATGGAGACTCAGGATTTATCTGTTGGAGAAGAGTACAGAATAATTGGAGACACCACGGGTGTCTATGAAGATTTGGTTCCAGAAATACGGGTGGATAACAAAAAGGTGGAAAAGACCTCCAAAGGTGACGTTTGCTCTATTCCGGTAAAAGATCTTATTCGCAGGGGAGATAAGGTTTATAAAGTAGTTGAGGTTATTGAGGAAGAATAAGAATAATTTTGGCTGTAAATCTTGTTATGCATGCAACATATTAAAAACTAAAAATTTGAATGCCTTTATGCAGTATTTCAATCATCATACACATACAATTTTTTGCGATGGCAATGCCGAGCCGGAAGAGTATGTTAAAAAGGCGCTGGAGCTCAACTTCCATACTCTCGGATTCTCAGGCCATGCACCTGTCCCCTTTGAAAATAAATTTTCAATAAAGGATGAAAAGCTGGAAGAATACAGTGATGCCATCAGAAGGTTAAAAGATAAATATTCAACGCAGATAAATATATTTCTCTCTCTTGAAATTGACTATATCCCGGGTATTACACATTCGTTTGATTATTTTATTGATAGAGCCTTGCTGGATTATACTATCGGGGGTGTACATCTTGTAAAAAACAGGGATACAAATAAACTTTGGTTTATTGACGGTTCAGACTCTTCGGTTTACGACAATGGATTAAAAACATTGTTTGCCGGAAACATCCGTAAAGCTGTCGAAACATACTGGTGGCAAATAACTGAGATGGTTGCAACCCAAAAACCTGATATAGTTGCTCATATTGATAAAATTGGAATGCATAACAGGGGCCGCTACTTCCTTGAAGAAGAGAGCTGGTATAAAGATATTGTATGGACAGTTCTCAAAATGGTTAAAGAAACCGGAAGCATTATTGAGGTCAATACCCGCGGCTTATATAAAGGCCGTTCCGATAAAACATTCCCATCACCTTTACTACTTGAGCAGATCCACCACTTGCAAATACCAATCACCCTTAGCTCAGACGCTCACAAGCCTGAAGAACTTGATAGAT
>JAOZLR010000006.1:0-3184 GCA_029934735.1 Bacteroidales bacterium | reverse complement strand
TCCATAAGATAGTGCTCAATGTTCGCTTCGAGGAAAATATCACCTTTTTTAACGAATCCGAAGCGAGCATAATAATTCATTGCAGAAACCTGTGAGTTAAGGTATATCGGCATATTCAGCGGAATTATCTCTTTCATAATTTGTTTAAGGAGTTCTGAGCCAATTCCTTTACCACGCCACTCTTTCAGCATTGCAAATCGTCCCGGTTTGATTCCCTTTTCGGTTATTTGCCACCTTGCAGTTGCCACTGGCTTTCCATCGTAATATAACAGGTAATGCGTACAAGTATCTTCAAATTCATCATACTCTTCTTCAGGCTCAACATTCTGTTCTTCAACAAATACCTTTCTGCGAATAGCAAAAGCTATTTCTGCCTTTTCCTTATTCTCTGTTCTAAATTTCTCAATACTGATAATTTTCATTATTCTCACGTGTTTACAAAACAGTACAAAGCTAATAATAATGCTGAGTCATTTATTCATTTTTGTAATAAAATTGTTACTTTAGCCGTCAGAGTAATATTATGAGCAAGCAGGAAAAAAAATTTTACAGACGCCGGTTGGCAAGCTCTTACATCACAACGATAGTAAGTGTTTCGCTGGTTTTGTTTATGCTTGGCCTCCTTGGCCTCATCATCCTTCATGCAAAGAAGTTATCGGATTATGTGAAGGAAAATATAGGTTTTTCGGTGATAATGAAGGATAATGCAAAAGAGGCAAGTATCATCAGGTTACAAAAAACTCTTGATGCAGCGCCATATATCAAATCAACGGAATACATAACCAAAGAACAGGCTGCCAAAGAGTTTACTTTGGAACTTGGTGAAGATTTTACACAATTTCTCGGTTTTAACCCATTATTACCTACTATTGATGTCAGGTTTAATGCTGCTTATGCTAACAATGACAGCCTGAAAATCATAAAGGAAAAAATTCTTGCCAACACCAATGTTAAAGAGGTTTTTTATCAGGAGTCGCTGGTTGACATTGTAAATAAAAATGTTAGAAAAATTGGAATTATAATTCTGGGATTCAGCATTTTACTTTTGATAATTGCCATAGCTTTAATAAATAACACTATCCGACTTTCGGTCTATTCAAAACGTTTTATAATAAGAAGCATGCAGCTTATCGGGGCGACACATGGTTTTATTCGCAGGCCTTTTATCTGGAAAGGAATTTTGCAGGGAATAATTGGTGCTCTATTGGCCATTATGTTATTAACGGTTGTAATTTACTTTTCACAGAGAGAGTTTCCAGAACTTATTAACCTTCAGGATATCAATATGTTTTTGTCATTATTTGGTATAGTAATTCTCCTGGGAATAATTCTTACCTGGCTTTCAAATTATTTTGCCGTAAGGAAATACATAAGGTTAAAAGCCGATTATCTCTATTTTTAAACCTATGAATAGTGAAGAACCAGCATTATTAAATGAAGGTTTCTAAAATAGAAGCGAATTGCTTTTATGAAAATTGCAGGTTTATACGTTATAGTATAAAAAAATAATAGTAAATTTGCGGCCTGTAATTATTTAATTCATTTTCAATGAAAAAGAAAGAGGTGAAAAAACCGGTAATGGGCAACGAAAATACTACAACTTCAAAATATTCAGGATTTGCATTTGGGAAGGAAAATTATAAATTGTTATTTATCGGCCTTGCCTTTATTGTTGCTGGCTTTTTACTGATGATTGGTGGTGGCTCTGACGATCCAAATGTTTTTAGTGATAAAATCTTTGATTTCAGACGGCTAACTCTTGCACCAGTCCTCGTACTTACCGGATATATCATTGAAATTTTTGCAATAATGAAAAAGCCAAAAGACTAAACCGGTTGACGGTTTTGTTACAGTTTTGTAAGAGTCTATGGATAAACATCCAAAAAACACGTTCCAAACTTTTATCAATTACAGATTTAAAATTTTTGAGTATTAGTTTATTTTATGACCTGGATACAATCCATAATAATTGCAATAGTTGAAGGAATAACAGAATTTTTACCTGTATCGTCAACCGGACATATGATCCTGACCGAGGGTATTCTCGGAATGAAAAGTAATGATTTTATCCAGGCTTTCATAATAAATATTCAGTTTGGTGCTATACTTTCTGTTGTTGTCCTTTACTGGAAGCGATTTTTTCAATCCTGGAATTTCTATTTTAAACTTTTTATTGCCTTTTTGCCTGCAGCAGTTATTGGTTTCTTTTTTATTGGTTTTATAGATAGTCTGCTTGAGAATGTTTACGTTGTTGCCGTTATGCTAATACTTGGTGGTGTAGTTATGCTATTTGTTGACAAATGGTTCAATAATCCTTCTAAAGATCAGGAGATAAGCTATCTGACTGCTCTAAAAATCGGTTTTTTTCAGGCAATTGCGATGATCCCCGGTGTTTCTCGTTCGGCATCTACTATAATTGGTGGGATGAGCCAGAGGTTAAGCAGAAAAACGGCAGCAGAATTTTCATTTTTTCTCGCAGTACCGACAATGTTTGCGGCCTCGGGATATAAACTTATGACGAATTATGAAGCCATAAACAGAGATAATATCTTAATGCTTATTGTAGGAAATATCGTGGCATTTATTGTGGCACTAATTGCTATCAAATCATTTATTACTTACCTCACAAAGCATGGCTTCAAAATATTTGGATACTACAGAATAATTGTCGGTGTGCTGATTCTTGTTTTTCTTGCACTAGGGTATGATTTAACAATTAACTAATGATATTTGACTTTCAGGCAGGTGAAGTTCTTCTTTTCAATAAACCCATCGGGTGGACATCTTTCGATGTTGTAAATAAAGTTCGTTATCTTATTAGAAGCCATCTGGGAATAAAAAAAATCAAAGTTGGACACGCTGGTACACTTGACCCATTGGCAACAGGTTTGCTGATTTTGTGTACTGGAAAATTCACAAAACGAATTCAGGAATTTCAGGATCAGGACAAGGAATATACGGGAACCTTTTCCCTGGGAGCAACAACACCTTCCTTCGACAAAGAGACAGAGATCGACAAAACTTATAATATCTCACATATTACAGACGATAAAATTCTGAATGCAGCAAAACAACTTACAGGAGATATTGAACAAATCCCACCTGTATTCTCTGCTATCAGGATAAAAGGGAAAAGAGCATACGATTATGCACGCAAAAACAAAGATGTAAAACTTAATCCAAG
>JAOZLR010000472.1 GCA_029934735.1 Bacteroidales bacterium | reverse complement strand
TAAGTAATATTAAAGGGCGGATAAAGAAAACAGAACTTAAATTTAAAATTTTGAAATATAATCCTCAAGCGAATCTGTTCGCAATAAGTTTAGCTTTTTTCGGATTCTGTACCTGGTTTTTCTAATGGCTTCATTGGTGACATGAAGGGCAGTTGAAATTTGAGATGAGGAGAGATTGATACGCAGATAGGCGCAAAATTTTAACTCCGATTTTGTGAGTGCGGGGTGTTTGGCTTTTAGATTATTGAAAAAATATTTGTGTACCTCCGTGAACCGAAGTTTAAAAATTTCCCAATTGTCTTGCTCAGTACTTTCCAATTCCAAATCTTTTCTGATATTAACAAGGTCATCGCAAATTTCTGTTGCCGGGCATTTTTCCAGAAGTCCATCAATATTTCTCAGGGTTGACTCAATAATTTTGCTGGTTTTACTAATTTGTAGAGCAGTGGCAATCAATTCCCTTTTATTTGCATCTGATTTTTCTTTTGCCTTACGCTTTTCTCTCTCTTGCCGTTGGTGTTTTCGTTCAAGTGCATCCTGAACTGACATATCCATTCCTACTCCCATGAAGTATTCCCTCCCTTTATCTTCAAAGATGTATGCTTGATATAAATAGAGAATCTTCTGTCCATCTTTATGAATGATTGGTGCTTTGACCTGTGCAACACCGGTAGTGAAAACTTGCATGATTGCTTGTTCAACTTTTATATAGTCCTTCTTCGTGAAGAATTGATAAGGTTGCATATTTAAAAGTTCTTCCCCAGGATATCCCAGGTTAGATTCAAGGTTTTTATTCCACCTTTTTAGAAAAAATTTATCTCCCACTTTTTCATACACATAAAAAATACCTGGCAGACTGTTAATCAGTTTATTACTAAATTCTTTGGCATTAAAAAACAAGCGGTCCTTAAATTCGATTTTAGCTTGATTCAACTTTTCGATACCGTGGTAATAATCCTGTAATTGAGTTTTTACAAGATTTATTTCTGCAATATGCGTGTTGAGTTTTTCTTTGTTGTTTTTAATTTTACTTATATCAATTAAAATTCCTACCATATATTTATTGCCATCCACAACCAACAGACTGCGCATAGCAATAACGGGTATTATTTTACCGGAATTGACCTGTATGCGATATTCAATAAGCCGTTCTTTATCATCACCCTCGGCAAGCATTTCCATAAATTTTTCGACAATCCTTTCTTTGTCATCTTTATAGATAAGCTCAGAAACAAATATATTCTTCAATTCATCCGCTGAATATTCTGAAAGAATCTCTACATTTTTATTCCATGTCAGCAACTTTCCTTCTTTGGAAAATACATAAGCATGTTCGGGCATACCCTTGATGATTTTTTCTAAAGAAAAGGGTACTTCGGGAATATCTTTCTTGCTCATAAAACTAAACTTGGTGTAAAAATTTCTTACGCTATGAAGTCGTTAAAAGTTGAATGCCTTTTATTGCTTTTTCAGTATTGCAGTCCTGTATTAGATTTGTACTACAACCATTTCTTTTTTCTAAAATAGAACAACAAAGCAACAACCACGGCGGTCATAACCCCCCAGGTTATATAATAGCCATACTTTAAATGCAATTCAGGCATAAAATCGAAATTCATCCCATAAATACCGGCGATAAATGTTAGCGGAATAAATATCGATGCAAAAATAGTAAGCACTTGCATTATCTCATTCATTTTATTGCTTAAGCCCGACATATACATATTTAGAAAATCATTAAGCTTATTGTATTGGAATTCTATTTCTTCTGTTATCTGGACAAGGTGTTCGAAAACATTATTGAAATACTTTTTGTTAGCTTCTGATATACAATCAATATCACTTTTTTTAATTGTGGAAACAGCATCCTTCAAAGGAACAATTGCCTTGTTGATAATGGCCATTTCTTTTTTCAGCTTGTAGATTTCTTTGTAGGTATTGTCATCATGTTTTTTTAATAAATCTTCCTCTGTCTGCTCAATTTGTTCTCCGATAGTATCCGCGATGAGGTAATAATTGTCAACAATTGTATCCAGAATACGGTAAAAAATATAATCTTCCCGCTTCGTCTGGATATTTTCTTTTTCGAGATGAAGCCTTTTTTCGATAATGCCAATTATATCCGACCCGCTTTCTTCGAATGAAAGCAAATAGTTCTGGCCAAGTATCAGGCTGAGCTGCTCAGTCGCTACATCCTTATCACCATTTGTGAATTTTAGCATTTTAAGCGTTACAAACAGGTAGTTGTCTCGAACATCTGCGCTGGGACGTTGTTTCGTATTCATTATAGCTTCCAATACAAGAGAATCAATATTGAATTGCCTGCCTACTGATTTAATAACAGTGGCATCGTGTACACCATGAATGTTAATCCAGTTTATAGCATTATCTTTTCTGTTTTTAATGGAATCAGAAATACTGGAAAGTTCAATTTCTTCACTTAAACTTTTTGAAACATCTATTTTAGTAATGCTTACCTTTTCCGTTGTTTTTGTTCCGACATAAACCAATGAACCCGGGGGCAAGCCAATCTTTTTAGCATATTGAGTGTTTTGTTCTGTCATTACAAATCTATTTGTGT
>JAOZLR010000471.1 GCA_029934735.1 Bacteroidales bacterium | reverse complement strand
ATTATAATCAGGATAGTCAGAATATTTTTTCAAAACATTCTGATCAGAGATATGAAAAAGGTGACTTTCCTTCGAATATTCAATAATCCAGCCACTTACTTTGGTGGCCCCACCATCGACGCCTATTAGTATAATATTTTGCACAATTGTTTATATTAAGATTAACAATATTATCCCGGAATTCGACGGGAAACAGTTTTACTTTATGATATAAATACGTTTTTCTCAATGCGTCTTAAAATAATCTCCTTCCGCATATCATCCTTGGCTTCATCATTTCGATCAACTACATCCTGGTTAATGGCATGGTCTGTACCCCCTGAGTGACGGATTACTTCATAAATGGGATCATAAATCCTACCAATTTTATAATACCCGGCAATTTTGTTCACCATCTCATAGTCTTCTCCGTAATTACGGGCAAATGCATCATCATTAATTCCAAAATATCCCATTTCCTTAATAATGTTAATGGGTATAGACCTGGGTGCACCAGCCCCATTTATGCGCAGAAGATTATTTCTTCCATTATCATCCGTCCATTCATCATGCGTTACAACAGGTATTTCTTCCATCCGTGATAAAGTATTATCCTCACTTTTCTCCCATACTTCGTATGATCCGATTACCATTCCGATTTTATCAGAAGAATTGAAGCAGTCAATGATTTTCTCAATAGCATCGGGTTTCAATCGATCATCAGAGTCAAGCTGAACGTAATATTTCCCCTTTGCCTGGTTTGCTCCTAAATTTAAACAAAATCCTATACTGTTAATATCGACAACAATTAATCGCACTTCAGGTTTATCCTGGTCGAAGAATTCTCCTCCTTTCATATACTTTTTAACCACAGGAATAGTTGGATCATTATCACCGCCATTAACTACAATTATAGCTTCAATATCTTTGACAGTTTGTTGCTGAATGCTTTCAATTGCTATACCAATAAACTCAGGCCTGAAACCTACCGGAATTATAACAGAGGCTTTCAGAGTTGATTCGTCCTTAAAATGCTTTTCCGAAGTATAGAATTGATCCGGAGGCAAAAATGCACCAATTTGTTTTAAATGATTTGTGACAATATTCTCTGCCTCTAACTGAACTTCTTTTCCTGCAAGAAGGTAATCAAAAACATTTACTTTTTCGCCGGAAGCATAAACTGTATAAAAAGAACCATTGTATTTATTGGATATCCTTGTAAGTTTAAAATGTTCTGAAATTTTCAGACGCAAATCATATAAAGAATTATACTTTACAGATTCGTCAAGAAATGAGATCTTTTCCAGGGCACTTTTTCTAATAAAAAACACTTTACCATAATCCTGATTATCCCTTACTCTTCCAATATGATGAAAAAGAAGTTTTATTTCTTTCATTTCATCTTCAGTTTCCAGGTTATAATCAGCATAAAAAAGTCCTGTATCCGGATTTCTAAGCGCTGATATCAGAAAAGCTTCCAGTGCTGCTTTCCTGAGGGCCACAGTATTACTCCGGTTATCAATGTATAGAAGATAGTTTGCATTTGTATTTTTCGAGGCTTCATTTAAGGCTTCAGGGTAACTTTTCCCCTGAGTATCAATTATCTGAAACTTTATAGAACTTTTTTCAAGTAATGCCCTGGTAGAATCATCAACAGCACCGAGGATGCTTAGATCAAACTCCTGGTTAATTTGAGAAGTTATCGAACGGATTGTTCTGTTAAATTCATCTATTGTTTGATTCTTATTTGCATTGCTATGCAAAATGATTGTTGTTTTGTAAACCATGGTAACTCTTATAGGTGGTAATTAAGCATTTTTGCTATAATAAGCTCAAAAATACATTATTTTTATTAAAGAATAATAGTTATGGCACCGGAGTTTAGTGTTTCCTTAAAATACTTCGTATGGTCATCAAATGTTAAACCAACCAGTTCAATCATATGAACCTCATTCATATCGTTAATGACAATATTTGAGCCAATTGAGTCCCTGAATCCAGAATTGAGGCAATTTATACTAATGTTTTTGGCATAGATTTTGAAGAAACCAATGCACAAATGAATGTAACTTTTTTGCATGGAACAGTGTATCTATTTATAATGTTTATTAAAAAAATGAAAATAATGCGATAGAAATATTTATTTTTGTCCGAACCTAAATTAATGATTCATAGTATTCATATTTAATTGCTCAGTTTAAATTAATGGTTTAAAATGCCATTTGATAACTTCAAGTATCCTTTAATGACCAGGAATAGCTCTTTTGTATATGTTTTCATATTAAGTGTGTGCATACTCTTTTTTAAAGGAGGTGTAGCCTTATCACAAATTGAGCAAGTACATCATTGGGAGACTGTAGTGTATTCAAACGACGTCTGGCAGTATTTTGTTGGCACAACAGAGCCGGACATTGACTGGCGTGATTTAAGCTTTGATGATTCTTCATGGCTGGAAGGAAGAGGTGGGATTGGTTATGGTGATGATGATGATAGCACAATAATTGCCCCGGCACTTTCACTCTATCAGCGAAAGTCATTTAACATATCGGATACTTCTTTAATCAAGGCCTTGATTTTACATATAGATTATGATGATGCCTTTGTTGCATTCCT
>JAOZLR010000470.1 GCA_029934735.1 Bacteroidales bacterium | reverse complement strand
TTAAGGCTTGAGCATTATTGCCAAAAGCAAATGAATATCCACCCTGTGCGATGGAATTTATTCCTCCAACAAAAGAATCATCACCTGATGCCGTATTGTTCTCCCCAACAGCACTGGCATTATTACCGGTTATGCTGTTATTATTATAGTTTACCTGTGCTGTTACACTAATTGAAAATGCAATTGCTATAATTAATAATATGTTTTTTTTCATTGTTTTATAATTTTATCTGTTTGAATAATCTTTTCATTATCATAAATAGAATAAATATAGAATCCTTTTTCAAGGTCAGATGTCTCAATTGTTGTTTTTGGATTAATAAGCCGATTTTTATCAATTATACACTTTCCATTGGTTGAATACAAAGTAAAAGTTAGGTTTTTTCTGTATGTTTCGATAAAAAGTTTATCATTGAACGGAATAGGATATAGCAAAACATCCATATCATTGGACTCAGGAGTATCTTCCGCATTTGTAAGTATGTCTTCAGCCACAACTTTTTTAATATAAACATCCTTAAATCCTTTCTTCTGTTCATCAGCAGCAATTCCTGTAATAATACAACCTCCGTCGTCCAAAGCTTTTACTGAATATAAATACAGTGATGATGTACCTCCAAAGTATTTTGCACCTTTTACATTCAGTTCGCTGTCGAAAATATAAATTCGTCCAAATTCCCAATCTGAAGTTGATTTTCCTAATTGCGGATAGGTTACAACCCAAATATTATTTTCATCGGAATAATCAAGACCGTGAAGAAGCGGCAACCAATTAAATCCTTCATCAAATATTACAGTATCCAATATTGGTACTAAATTTTCATCTGTAATTCTCATCTGCAAATCATAAAAAGCATTAGGTACACTATTGTTAACAAGGCTTCCAATGATAATATTTCCATTGGACAAAAACCTGGCTCCTACGGCGCCGTAATAACCATAGTCTGGACTCATCAGTTGATAGCCTACAATATTTATATTATTGTCTAATTCAATCTGTCTTACCCATCCAAAATCACCTACTAAGTAATACCCGGTGTTATCCGGTTTCTTTAAAAGTTCATTTTTATAATCGGCATCAAATTGTGAACTAAATAATGTATCGAGCAGGTTGCCCTGCATATCTAATTTTGCTACATATACATCATTTATGTTACCTGGGGGTGGATCATCCACTGCGCCGTCAATAATTACAATACTGTCATTATCAATAATGAAATTCATTAGAGATAATCTGTCATATATAGAAGGAATAGCATAAATATTTTCACTGATGATTTCCAAATCCTGATTCAATTGCATAACATACAAGTTGCCATAGTCTAAATCATTATCATTATCAATTAAACCATAAACAGAGTAGTTACCATTAGACATTTGAAATCCAAATTTTAGTGCTATTAATGTATCAGGTTTATGAATTTTTTTAATCTCTATATTATCCGGATTTTTATATTTCAAAATCATACCACCACATTCATAAATATCCGGATTACAAGATTCACCAATTGAAACAAAATAGTTTTGATCATCAGTAAATGTATAGTAGCAAGCAGAAGACAGAGTATCTTCCAAAATGAATTCAAAACTGTTTTGAGATTTTAGCCCGATTGCAGTTATAAAAAATGTAATCAGAAATGCTATACGTCTTTTCATAATTTTAAATTATTTAAACAAATTACTATTGAATACAAATAGTAATTCCCGTATTTTCTAAAATTATAATTCTTCAGGACCATCACCTTCTGAATAAAATATCTTATATCCAAAAGTGAAATCAGCATAATGAAAATAGTAATAATAAGATTGCTCTGGTGCACTATAATCTACCAATTCATTTAAAGATACGATATCATACCCATAAATACCAAACTTGTCAGGCAAGTATTGGTTTGGTAATATATCAAACATTAGATCCTCCATAAAAACATAATATATATTCATTTCATAAGACTCAAGGCATAGCATATCTTGCTCATAAAAAGGTATTTGTGGATCGCCTTCAATAGAATAATAAAGGTAATAATCAAGATAATTATCCAGATCATCATTAGGCCTTCGAAAATCAGGGTCACCACCTTCAATTGAGAAACCAAACTCATTAATGAAGTAGTAGTTACCTGTAGGATCAGGAACCAGATCCTTTGTTTCCTGGTACAATTGATTAGCTGCATCATCAAATACCGAATGATCATAGCAGTATCCATATTCTTCACCGTACCACCAATTATCACTCTCTTCAAAAGGTCCGTCAGGGGTTGGTCCCGGGCCGGGGTCTTCCCCTTTTTCTCCGGTTGCAGCTTTAACCATTATGGTTAACTCACTGCCGTTGTTTGATATTTGTGACAGATCAACAAAGCTTAACCCTTTTTCGGTAAATGCGGAGATGTGGTAATCAGCAGCAACGGTTGTCTTCATATCTTCATACTTTTGTGTCAGTATAGCCATATCAACTGTACCGTCGCCATTTACCGGTACTGCTATATATGAGGTATCAACCTCAAATTGTTTATAGTACTCGTTCGGGAAAGCGTGTGAATAATTTATTGTGGCTTCCAAATACCATAGCGCCGAATCGGCAGGTATTAATTCA
>JAOZLR010000469.1 GCA_029934735.1 Bacteroidales bacterium | reverse complement strand
GAGAAAAATGCTGACGGGTCAATTTTCGGACTTAATGATTTTGAGATTAATTGATGCTTTTTGTTGGTATTTGCAGATAGAACATTAGCAATGTTTTAAGCATCCACCAATGCTTTTATTTTTCCGATTGCCCTTAAAATCGTTTCGCTTGTAGCAGGAATGGGAAGGTCTGGTTCTATTTCATTATTGCCAACGGAAGATACAGCATCTTTGATAGCCATCCATACTGAAAGGGCGTGCATAAAAGGAGGTTCGCCAATTGCTTTGCTTTGTCTGATAGTATTAGGATTTGGATAACCTTTCAGAAGTTCAACTCTGAAATCATTCGGAATATCTGATATTGTTGGTATTTTATAAGTGTCGGGCGAATGTGTTAACAGGTTACCATTCTTATCATACTTCAGCTCCTCATTTGTTACCCAGCCAACTCCCTGAATAAAACCACCTTCTATCTGTCCGATGTCAATTTTTTCATTTATTGACTTTCCGGCATCGTGCAAAATGTCAGTTCGCAAAAGTTCCACTTTACCGGTTAGTGTGTCAATTAAAACTTCAGATACTGACATACCTGATGCAAAATAATGAAAGGGTTTTCCCTTGCCAGAATCACGATCGAAATGAATATTGGGGGTTTTGTAAAAGCCTGTTGCACTTAAACTTGTACGACTTAAGTAAGCCATCGGGATTAACTCTTTAAAAGATATTTGTCGTTCTGGATTCTCTTTATCAAACACATTGTTATTATCAAAAACCACATTCTCAGCAGAGGTTTGAATAAGTTTTTTACCCTTATTAAAATGTGTGGCGGCAACAACTTTAAGCCTTGATTTAATCTTTATAATGGCATCTTTTACTGCCATACCGTTTAGGTCAGTACCTGAAGAGGCAGCAGTTGCTGATGTATTTGGAACTTTTGAGGTATTAGTGGCATTTACTTTTACATTCTCCAAATCAATCCCAAGTTCTGAAGCTGCAATCTCCATTATTTTCGTGTTCAATCCTTGCCCCATTTCAGTTCCGCCGTGATTAACCAGTACAGTCCCGTCCTGGTAAATGTTAACCAATGATCCGGCCTGATTTAGAAAAGCGGTTGTAAACGAAATTCCGAATTTAACAGGTGTCAAAGCAAGTCCCTTTTTTATGAATTTGTTTTTGCTGTTGAACTCCTGAACATCTTTTCTTCTCTGGAAATATTCAGAAGATGAAATTAGTTGTTCTATAAGCACTTCTAATCTGTTGTTGGGGACAATTTGCCCATAATGTGTTCTGTTGTTAAAATCAGGCTTATAGAGGTTGAGGTGTCTTACTTCGAGAGCATCTTTTTTTAGAAATCGCGCTATACGATCAACGATATTTTCTATTACTGCCATTCCCTGGGGACCACCAAATCCACGAAAAGCAGTATTGGGTGGCAGGTTTGTTTTCCACGTATTTCCAGTTACCCTGAGATTTGGGATAAAATAGGCATTATCAACATGAAACATCGCCCTTTCAAGAATAGGCATTGTTAAGTCGGCAGCAGCTCCGGCATTAACGTTGAATTCAACATCAAGAGCAGTAATTTTTCCGGCATCATCAAAACCTACTTTATAATTACTAATAAATTCATGCCTCTTACCGGTCATTATCTGATCCTCATCGCGTGTAAGATGGATTTTTACAGGCCTGCCAGTAGCATTTGCAAGAAGTGATGCCCAGGCAGCATAGTGATTAGCCTGAGTCTCTTTGCCCCCAAAGGCTCCTCCCATACGGCGTACTTCGACTTCAACCTCATTTCTGTTAGTTCCTAATACTTTGGAAACAATTGCCTGTGTTTCTGAGGGGTGTTGTGTCGAACTGTAAATTTTCATTTCCTGGTCTTCACCAGGGATGGCCAAAGCAGTCTGGGTTTCGAGATACCAATGCTCCTGTCCACCTGTTGTAACAGAACCTTCCAGAACATTCTTACAGCTTTTTAATACTTTAGCCGGATTTCCAGTTTCTATTTTCCGTGCAGGCTGCAAACGGTTGTCCTTTTCAATTGCTGTAGAAATATCAAGAACAGGTTCGAGAGGCTCATATTCAATATGAATAAGGTTCGCAGCTTTCCTGGTAATTTCCAGACTTTCGGCAGCTACAAGTAGCAGAGCCTGTCCAATAAAATTCACTTCAGATTCAGCAAGGCATGGCTCATCGTGGATTACCGGCCCCATTTGGTTTTCTCCAGGAATATCTTTATATGTCAGAATAGCCTTGACACCTGATAGCTGCAATGCTTTAACGAAATCTACTGATTGAATTTTTGCATAAGCAAAAGGGCTATAAATCACTTTGCCATATAGCAGTTGATCATTTACATCAATATCATTAATATAAACCGACTGACCTGTTACGTGCTTTATTGCACTTTCGTGGTGTGGTAATATATTATCTGTTTTGATATTCATTTGTTAAATCTTTGTTTCGAGGTAAAACTTCATCAATAAATTGGCCGCAACATCTCTTCTGTACTCCTCTCCGGCACGTGCGTCAGTAATCGGAATGAATTCTTCTTTCAGAATAGTCATAGCTTTTTCAACGCTCTCTTCATCCCAATTTTTATTAATAAGGAATTCTTCC
>JAOZLR010000468.1 GCA_029934735.1 Bacteroidales bacterium | reverse complement strand
CTATTCTGCATCCAGATTGCAACTTGCCGGACTTGTGGGTTCATCACGTTCGATAACTGTAGCAGCCGTTTACAATCAACTGCAAACAAACCACCTTGTTATACTTCCCGATAAAGAGGCTTCTGCATATTTCCTTAATGATCTGGAAAATCTTTTTGGAGAAAAGAGTTATAGCTACCACAAAAAGAAAATTCTGTTTTATCCTGCATCTTATAAAAAAACCTATAATCTGCACGATCAGGATAGCACTGATATATTAATGCGTACCGAAGTTCTTAAAAGGTTAAGCTCAGGCCAACGCAAAAGCATAATTGTTACTTATCCTGAGGCACTTACAGAAAAGGTTGTAAGGAAGGCATATCTGAGCAAGAATACTATCAGACTAAAACGTGGAGAATCTTCATCTCTTGATTCTATTGCCGACCTGCTTATCGAAAATGATTTTGAAAGAACCGATTTCGTCTATGAGCCGGGGCAGTTTGCCATCCGTGGCGGAATTATTGATGTTTTCTCTTTTACAAACGATCATCCCTACAGAATTGAATTTTTCGGTGATGAGGTTGAGTCGATTCGTTCTTTTAATCCTGTTGACCAACTTTCGATCGACAAACTTGACCATATCACGATAGTTCCAAATATTCAGGACAGGAAAATCATTGAGAAACGTATATCATTTATTTCATACTTACCTGCCAGCACGGTTATTTGGTTTGATAATATTAATTTTTCATCCGACAGAATTGGATTTGAATACGACAGGGTCAAAGAGATTTTTAATAAAGATGAAAATGAATTTTCTAACCTCTCCCCTTCTGCACTTTTCACTGACAACAAAGAGTTTAACAGAGAAATTCTTGATTATTCGATAATCGAATTCGGACATCATTTCTTTTTTAAAGATGCTGAAAGAGTTACATTCAGGACAAAGCCACAACCCTCCTTCAATAAAAATTTCGACCTGCTGATTGCCGATTTAACACTCAACACAAAAGAAGGATTAAGAAATTTTATTCTGTCAGATAACACCAGCCAGTTGAAAAGACTCATTGCCATTTTCGACGACATCCACGCAACAAAAGGAATATCACGGCAATTCGATTTTGAAACCATCAACCTGGCTCTACACGAAGGCTTTGTTGACGAAGACAAAAAAACAGCCTGCTACACTGATCACCAGATATTTGAAAGGTATCAGAAATTTCACCTTAAAGAAAAATTCACCGGCAAACAAGCCATTACCCTCAAAGAGATTTATAACCTTCAGCCCGGAGATTTTGTGACGCACATCGACCACGGAATCGGGAAATTCGGAGGATTAGAAAAAATCGATATCAACGGAAAACAGCAGGAGGCTATAAGGCTTATTTACAAAGATGGTGACCTGCTTTATGTGAGCATTCATTCATTACACCGCATTTCCAAATTTGTGGGTAAGGACGGCACAGCACCATCGACGAACAGACTTGGCTCAAACAACTGGAATAAACTAAAAGAACGGACAAAGAAGAAGGTAAAAGATATTGCCAAGGAGTTAATTAAATTATATGCCGAGCGAAAGGCGGCAAAAGGCCACCAATTCCCACCGGACTCCTATCTGCAACACGAACTCGAAGCCTCCTTTATATACGAAGACACACCTGACCAGCTTAAAGCCACAATTGACTTTAAAAAAGATATGGAAGCTGAATATCCGATGGACAGACTTGTTTGCGGTGATGTTGGATTCGGAAAAACAGAAGTTGCCATTCGTGCCGCTTTTAAAACAGTTGCCGACAGTAAACAGGCAGCAGTTCTTGTTCCTACTACAATCCTGGCATTGCAACATTATAAAACATTTAGCGACAGGCTGAAAGAATTCCCCTGCCGTGTTGAATATATAAACCGTTTTAAAACCCAAAAAGAGCAAACAAGAATAAAACAGGAGCTTAAAGAGGGTAAAATTGATATTTTAATTGGGACTCACCGATTGATAAGCAAGGATATTGAATTTAAAGACCTTGGTCTTTTTATCATTGACGAGGAGCAGAAGTTTGGTGTGGGAGCCAAGGAGAAGCTGAAAAAGATAAAAGTGGATGTTGACACACTCACACTTACTGCCACACCGATACCACGCACACTACAATTTTCGTTAATGGGTGCCCGCGACCTTTCAATAATAAACACACCACCAGCAAACCGTTATCCGGTCCAGACCGAATTGCAGCCATTCGGCGAAGAGGTTATACGCGATGCTATCAATTATGAAATCGACCGTGGCGGACAGGTCTTTTTTGTCCATAACCGTGTTCAAAATATTACCGAAGTAGCTGATATGATCCAAAGATTTTGTCCTGATGTATCGATTGTTATCGGACATGGTCAGATGGATGGCCATAAATTAGAGAAGGTGATGCTCGACTTCATTGATGGGAAGTATGATGTGTTGCTTGCCACTACAATCATTGAATCGGGGTTAGACATACCAAATGTAAATACAATAATAATCAACCAGGCACAAAATTACGGACTCAGCGACCTGCATCAGCTACGCGGACGCGTGGGAAGGGCAAACAAAAAGGCATTCTGCTATCTGCTTACTCCTCCCCTGTCAACACTTACATC
>JAOZLR010000467.1 GCA_029934735.1 Bacteroidales bacterium | reverse complement strand
TAAATAATAAGATACTAAAAATAATTGGTATCTTTGTGAAAAGCATTTTTGATCCAGTGTTGTCAGGCATTGCCTTTAGCAGCTATAAAAGAGTCAAAGCATAAGGATAACCTTAAAGTCAAATTATAATGAAACGTTTAATCATTCTCTTTCAAATTTTAGTTTTTCTTCAGGTTAACATCTATGCCATTTATTATAAGGTAGGCAGTTTTCAAACGAGCGGCAGAGTCGTATCACTTGATATTAAAGGTGATTATGTATATACTGCAAAATATACAGGACTAATAGAAATAATAAACGTATCAGATCCGGAACAACCTCAATTTACAGGGAGTATTCAATTGACTGACTATATTCCTGGTGTGATCGGTAGAATAACTGTCTCAGACACACTCGCATTCATACTTGGCAATGATAGTGTTCACATTGTTAATGTTGCTGACCCGTTTATGCCTGTATATGCAGGGGGCATAGATAGAGGAAAGACATCAGATATTGTTATTAGCAATAATCTCGCATATATTACCGGTTATGGCGGTTTAAGTATTTATGATATTTCAAATATTCAATCAATACAATTATTGAGCTCACCAGGTGGTAATTTTGATGGAATGTGCCTGAATGATTCATTATTATATGGTGTTCGATCTGGTTCCCCTAATAGCCTTTATATAATAAATGTTTCAGATCCGAAGAATCCGGTCTTAATTTTCGAAGGCATTGATCTGCCCATTGGTTCATTTGCTGATATTGCATTCTCTGGATTTTTTGTGTTTATTGTAAATAGTAGGCATTTTTGGAGTATTGATGTGCATAATCCCGTTAATCCGGTTATGACCGATACCTTAAAGGGTGTACAGAGTTCTAATAAGATTTATTTGCAAGCTGACAGAGCCTTTATTAATCACTCTTATGCTGGTATTAGGGTTGTTGATATTTCTGACCCAACTTCTTTAACGACTTTAGGTGTTTTTGATACGCCAGGATTCAGCGAACAAGTTGTTATAGAAAATAATATTGCATATGTTGCTGATTCATATAACGGGCTTCAGATAATTGATGTTACTGATAATAGCAATTCATATATGGTCAGCTCTTTACAAACGTCATATATGGCAAAAGGAATTGATGCCTGCGATGATTTTGCTTATATTGCCAAACATGGATATTTAGGACTTGATGTAATTGATATTTCAGATGTAAATGAACCTGTATTGTCTGGCTCTTATTTTAGTGGAATTGGTAGAGCTGATAATATATCCGTATTAAATAATCATCTGTGTTTAACTCGTGGATATCCAATTCCAGAAGTTTTATTTATTGATATTTCAGTGCCATCAAACCCTGTTCTTCTCAATCAGGTTAAACTTGTCTATGGTGCATTATTCGGGCCAGTTCCGGTTTTTCAGACTGTTTCATATGCTTTTGTTGGATCCGGTAACACATTGAATATCTTTGATATTAGCGATTTTAGCAATCCTGTGTTTGTAGCGAAATATATCGCAGCTGATCAAATAACAGATATTGTCGTTGAAGGTAATATAGGTTATATTTCAGTTGAAGAAAGCGGTATAGAGATTATAGATGTTGAAAATATCATCTCACCACAGTTTATAGGTTTATACAATACACCCGGCAATGCAATGAAAATGACTTTACAATCTGATAAATTGATAGTAGCCGACGGTTTTGGTGGTGTCCAAATATTAGATATCTCGAACCCCTCATCTCCACTATTAATGAAATCAATTAAACCTCACGACAATTCAATAATTAATACCAGGCCGCTAATTGTTGATAATAAATTGATCATTGTCGATATGGAATGGAATGAGTTATTTACTTATTCTATTGCTGATTTTAACAACATACAACTTCTGTCTTCTTTCAGGTTAAATGTTGAAATAAATAATCTGATTTACCATAACGAGTCGTTTATTGGTACAATGAATAATTATGGAATGATTATTCTTAAAAATTCAGCGATATTATCAATTGATGAGAATGAAGTAAGTAGTAATTCTGTGAGCGCAGTGAGTATCTATCCGAATCCTTTCAAGTCCTCAGTCACAATAAGTTTCAATTTGAATGAGAAGTCTTTTGTGAATGTCGAGATATATAGCCTGACTGGAATGAAAATAAAAACCATAATTAAGGAGTTTACAGAAGCAGGATTACATAATGTTTTCTGGGATGGAACTGATGTAAATAAAAATGCAATTCAATCTGGCACCTACATAGTAAGAATCCGAAATGGAAAGGAAAGCATTGTTAGGAAAGTTTTATTAATGAGATAAATTAATACAGTTATTTTTTTGCCTATTTTTGCCCACAATATTTTTCCAAATTATGAAATACAAACTGCTGGTATTATTCGTTTTAGCTCAACTGTCACTTTTTTCTCAGAATGTGAGAATTGACAGGGTCGAGCCTCCATCTTGGTGGGCAGGGATGGAAAGCCCTAATCTCCAGTTGATGATTCACGGGAAAGATATTTCTTCACTGGAGCCCGGGATTATTTATCCGGGGATTACTGTGGGAGAAATAATCCGGGTTGAAAATCCAGATTATTTATTTGTAAATCTTACATTTGGAAAAGAAGTT
>JAOZLR010000097.1:3877-8646 GCA_029934735.1 Bacteroidales bacterium | reverse complement strand
GCAGTCTTATATTCTTCAAAAGCAAGCTCCGGATTGGAGTGTATCTCTCTTCTGATTGATATAATCTCTGGTAATAGCTGTTTTGAAAGTAGCTTAATTCTCTTTAGTGTGGTTTTCATCTATTTCTAATTTTTTATTAAAAATCAAATTTTATCCATATTGATAAAATCCTGGAATTTTCACCTTAAGTATATTGTGCAAAAATAGGTTATTTCTTAGATAATTGGATATGTTAGTATTATTGTCTGTTGTTCAATTATAATCCAATAATTGTAATGAGTATCGTGTCTTTTTCTAACTATTTTTTGAAATTTAAAACATGGAAATCCTTATTTAAAATCGTTTTAATTAATTATTTCGATATGTATGAGAAGTGATGTGTATCTGTTTGAAAGACAGGATGATACAGTCGTCAGAAATGTATTATTGTTTTGGTTAATAAGTTCAAATAGCGAAAAATGCAATATTTTTGTTTTGACTTATAAATGGATTTTATATTTTCGCATCTTTAAATCACAAAGATATCATATTTATTACAAATAACTTAATACATACCTTAAGGATATGTCTAAAGATATAAAGATAAAGAGGGGTCTGGATATTAAACTTTTGGGCGATGCCCAAAAAACTATTTCAGAGGTTACTTCTAAAAATTACGCAATAAAACCACCTGATTTTGTAGGTGTTTTTCCGAAACTATTTGTTAAAGAGGGGGATACTGTTAAAGTGGGAACTCCGGTATTTTTTGATAAATACCGTGATAATATCATATTTACTTCACCGGTAAGTGGTACAATCGAAGAGGTTCATCGTGGTGCCAAAAGGAAGATGCTTGAGGTTCGGATTGTAGCTGACGGAAAACAGGACTCGGTGGATTTCGGTAAGACTGACACCTCTTCTGTCTCAAAGGAAGATGTTATTGATAAGTTATTAAAAAGTGGTATTTGGACTAATATCAGGCAGAGGCCATATTCTACTATTGCTAACCCTGAACAATCCCCAAAAGCAATAATTGTTTCAGCTTTTGATTCAGCACCATTGGCTCCGGATTATGATTTTATTCTTGAAAAGGAAGACAAAGCTTTTCAGGCAGGTCTCGATGTATTAAAGAAGCTGACTTCCGGGAAAGTGCATTTAAATACTCATTCGAAAAAATCAAATTCAGCTACTTTCCTGAATGCGAAAGGTGTTGATATAAATAAGTTTTCAGGCCCGCATCCATCAGGAAATATTGGAATTCAGGCTCATAATATTGACCCGATAAATAAGGGTGAAATTATATGGTATGTTAATCCTCAGGCTGTAGTCACAATTGGTAAGCTTTTTCTTGAAGGGAAATACGATCCCACCAGAGTTGTAGCACTGACAGGTTCGGAAGTTAAAGATCCAAAATATTATAAAGTTGTGGCAGGAACTTCCATTTCTGATATTGTTAAGGATCAGGTTGAAAAGGGTGCGAATGTCAGATATATCAGTGGTAATGTTTTTACCGGTTCTAAGATTGACAGAGACGGTTACATTAGTTATTATGATAATCAGATTACTGTTATTCCCGAAGGTGATTATTTTGATTTTTTGGGTTGGGGTCTTTTTGGATTGAAGAAATTTAGTTTCTCAAAGACATATTTTTCCTGGTTAACCCCTAATAAAAAGCACATATTGGATACGAATCTTAATGGAGGCCATAGAGCATTTGTTCTTACCGGCCTGTATGAAAAAGTTTTCCCATTGGATATTTATCCGATGCAATTACTCAAAGCAATAATAGTTAAAGATATTGACCTGATGGAAAATCTGGGTATTTATGAGGTGGATGAAGAAGATTTTGCTTTATGCGAATTTATTGATCCATCAAAAACCGAGATGCAGTCGATTGTGAGGGAAGGGTTAGATTATATCAGAAAGGAAATGGAGTAGAGGTAGAATGTAAATATTTAATCATAAGAGAAGTAGTTTAATAAGAATTGAACATTAATAATCGCACATTATAAATGAAGGCATTAAGAAATTATATAGATAAGATCAAACCGCAGTTTCAAAAGGGTGGAAAGTTTGAAAAGTTAGAATCTACTTTTGGAGCCTTTGAAACTTTTTTATTTGTTCCCGACAAGGTAACATTTAAGGGTAGCCACATCAGGGATGCTATGGATATGAAGCGTATGATGATAGTTGTTGTTGTTGCTCTGATTCCTGCATTACTTTTTGGAATGTGGAATGTGGGTTTTCAGCACTATTTGTCTCACGGTGAATCTGTAGGTTTTTGGGATATTTTTCTGTTTGGATTCCTGAAAGTATTACCTATTATTATTGTCTCTTATGTGGTAGGACTGGGAATCGAATTTGCCTTTGCCCAAATTCGGGGGCATGAGGTTAATGAAGGTTATCTCGTAACCGGAATGCTGATTCCATTGATTGTTCCACCAGATATTCCGTTATGGATGCTGACAATTGCTATTGTTTTTGCAGTGGTAATAGGAAAGGAAGTATTCGGGGGTACAGGTATGAATATCCTTAACCCGGCTTTAACAGCAAGAGCTTTTCTGTTTTTTGCCTATCCCCAGGATATGTCGGGCGACAAGGTTTGGATTGCTGATAAAGCAGATGCATTCTCAGGAGCTACCCCACTGGGAGATGCACTTGTAGGTAATTTTGAAAATTTTCAATCAGCTTCTAATATGTTTTACGGACTTATTCCCGGCTCGGTTGGTGAAACATCTACTATTGCAATTTTAATAGGCGCTGTTATCTTGCTGTTTACAGGAATAGCAAGCTGGCGTGTAATGCTTTCAGTTTTTGTTGGTGGCTATTTAATGGGATTGATTTTTAATTGGGCAGGTGCTAATGAATATATGAACATTCCTCCTTATTATCATTTGATTATGGGCGGTTTTGCTTTCGGTGCCGTATTTATGGCAACTGACCCTGTAACAGCAGCTCAGACGAAGAAAGGTATGTATATTTATGGTATCCTTATCGGGATGATGGCTGTTCTTATAAGAGTGGTAAACCCGGCCTACCCAGAAGGAATGATGCTGGCTATATTGCTGATGAACGTATTTGCGCCGCTTATTGATCATTATGTTATTGAAGCCAACATTAAAAGGAGGCTTAAAAGAATAAAAGTTAAAGCTTAAAGAATATAAAAAACAAATAGGATGTTTAGTAACAGATATATTTTTATTTATGCATCGGTGATGGTTATTGTTGTAGCAGCTATACTTTCTTCTGCTGCTACATACTTAAAACCATTCCAGGAAAAGAATGTCCGTACTGAAAAAATAATGGACATTTTGAAATCGGTAAATATTGAAGCTGAAAAAGCTGAAGCCGATACCCTGTACAATAAATATATTGTTGAAGAGCTGGCCTTGAATACGGATGGCGAAGCAACAAGTATTTATAAAGATCAAAATTTTGAAAAAGGGGATATCAGGCCTTTTGAAATTAAATTAAAGTCAGAGATTAAGAAGAAGGAATTTTTGGATGCCGGTAAAGAGGCAGAAGAACCCAATTTCCCACTTTATATTTGTAATAAAGATGGTGAAACATATTACATTATTCCATTGAGAGGCAAAGGATTGTGGGGGCCTATATGGGGTAATATCGCTCTGAAACAGGATATGAAAACTGTGTATGGTGTTACTTTCGGACATAAAGGTGAAACTCCCGGGCTTGGTGCTGAAATATCAACAACAGATTTCCAGAAACAATTTGTCGGTAAAACCATATTTGATGATAACTATAAATTTACATCAGTGAAAGTTGTAAAAGGTGGTATTGGAACAATGCCTGCCAATCAACAAATTCATGGCGTAGATGCTGTGTCAGGAGGAACGATTACCAGTGATGCAGTTTCGGATATGATAGCAGATTGTTTAATAAATTATGAAGAATACATCAAAAAGCAGATAAAATAGGTATTCAATTGTCTGACGATTTTTAAAATATACACAATGAGTGAAGAAGTAAAACAAAGAGAACCATTGTTCTCACCGAAAAATAAGAAACTTATATTTAATCCGTTAAGCAGAGAAAATCCGATTACTGTACAGGTATTGGGTATTTGTTCAGCTCTTGCTGTAACAGCTAAATTGGAACCGGCTTTTGTAATGTCACTTTCTGTTTTGGTTGTATTAACAGCAGCAAACGTGATAATTTCTTTGCTAAGAAATACAATTCCTACACGGATTCGGATTATCGTTCAGTTAGTAATAATTGCCTCTTTGGTAATTTTGGTTGACCAGGTACTAAAGGCATTTGCATATGACGTCAGCAAGCAATTGTCAGTATTTGTTGGTTTGATTATTACTAACTGTATTATTATGGGTCGCCTTGAGGCCTTTGCTATGGGAAATAAACCCTGGCCGGCATTTTTAGATGGAATCGGAAATGCTCTTGGTTATGGTTGGATTTTGCTGACAGTTGCATTTTTCAGAGAACTTCTCGGCTCAGGAACAATCTGGAACTATCCTGTAATGGAAAACCTTGGATTGTATGAATTTGGTTATAAAAACAATGGATTTATGATATTACCGCCGATGGCTCTTATTGTTGTTGGAATTATTATTTGGATACAAAGATCAAGAGATAAAGAATTGGTTGAAGAGAATTAACAGCAAACGGCACAAAGCAATTGGTAAAGCGCAAATAAAAGATATAATTTAATTACAAAAGTTACAGCGAAGCAAATTACAATAAATTAAATTACAACAAATTACAGCGAAGCAAATTACAATAAATTACAATATCTAATAAAACATAATAATCAT
>JAOZLR010000097.1:0-3777 GCA_029934735.1 Bacteroidales bacterium | reverse complement strand
TTACAGCGAAGCAAATTACAATAAATTACAATATCTAATAAAACATAATAATCATGCAGGAACTATTTAACATATTTGTAAAGTCTATCTTTATTGATAACATGGTATTTGCCTATTTCCTAGGAATGTGCTCATATCTTGCCGTATCTAAAACGGTAAATACCTCTTTCGGATTAGGACTTGCAGTAATTTTCGTTTTGGGTATAACAGTACCGGTTGATTATTTACTTAATAAATATGTATTAGAAGCAGGTGCTTTATCCTGGCTTGGTGAAAGTTTTGCCGAGGTTGATTTAAGCTTTCTAAGTTTTATAATGTTTATTGCCATAATCGCATCTATGGTTCAATTGGTTGAAATGATAGTTGAGAAGTTTGCCCCTACATTGTATAATTCACTGGGTATCTTTTTGCCTTTAATAGCTGTGAATTGTGCTATTCTTGGTGGCTCATTGTTTATGCAGGAAAGAGAGTATGAAACAATTGCAGAAGCAACCTCATTTGGACTTGGCTCAGGAGTTGGTTTTTTCCTTGCGATAATTGGAATTGCTGCTATTCGTGAAAAAATTAAGTATTCGAATGTGCCGGCACCTCTCAGAGGATTGGGAATAACATTTATTATTACCGGGTTGATGGGAATAGCTTTTATGAGCTTTATGGGAATAAAATTGTAATATGAGATTTGAAAGTCAATTAGTTTATTAAATAGTTATGTAAATCTTGTCCGTAATCTGACGGATAATAAATAAAAAAAAGAATGATATTACTTAATGTTGGAATGGGAACAATAGTTTTAACGAGTGTAGTCGTTTTCTTGTCTGTTATACTTTTATTAGTTATTGTGTTGCTTTATGCCCGGAAGAAGCTTACACCTCAAGGGGATGTAACCATAACTATTAATGACGAAAAAGAACTTGTAACAATCCCGGGATCGACGTTGTTATCCACTTTGTCTGCCGAAAAAATATTTATTCCTTCTGCTTGTGGGGGTGGAGGAACTTGCGGTATGTGTAGAGTTCAGGTTTTTGAAGGTGCAGGTTCAATTCTTCCAACCGAAACAGGGTTCTTTACGCGGAAAGAGCAAATGAATAATTGGCGCCTTGGCTGCCAGGTGAAAGTAAGGGAGGATATGAAAATAGGAATCCCGAAAGAGATATTTGGTATTAAAAAATGGGAGTGTGAAGTTGTTTCAAACAGAAA
Source organism: Bacteroidales bacterium (assembly GCA_029934735.1). Taxonomy (GTDB): domain Bacteria; phylum Bacteroidota; class Bacteroidia; order Bacteroidales; family JAADJA01; genus JAADJA01. The sequence continues at coordinate 2,580 of JAOZLR010000097.1, read as the reverse complement.
TGTGGCTACATTTATTAAAGAGTTTGTTGTTAAACTTCCCGAAGGTGAAACCCTTGACTTTAGATCAGGTGGATATGTCCAGATTGATGTTCCTCAGATTGAAGTTGATTTTAAAAATGATATTGAAGTTGATGACGAATATAAAGGTGATTGGGATAAATTTAAAATGTGGGATTTGAAAATGAAAAACCCGGAGCCTATCTACCGAGCATATTCAATGGCTAACCATCCTGCTGAAAATAAGATTGTAATGTTAAATATTCGTATTGCAACACCCCCGTTCGATAGAGCTAAAGGTGGTTTTATGAATGTTAACCCCGGTATCTGCTCTTCATATATCTTCTCGCGCAAACCTGGTGATAAAGTAACAGTTTCTGGGCCTTATGGTGAGTTTTTTATAAAAGATACCGACCGCGAAATGATGTTTATTGGTGGTGGTGCAGGAATGGCACCAATGCGCTCACATATTTTCAACCTTTTTAAAACAGAGCACACAAAGCGAAAAGCTACTTTCTGGTACGGAGGAAGATCACTAAGAGAACTTTTTTATGTTGACCAATTTGATGAAATAGACAGGGAAAATCCAAATTTTAAATTTAATATTGGATTGTCAGAGCCCCTGCCCGAAGATAACTGGAAAGGATATGTCGGATTCATCCATCAGGTGATTTATGATAATTATCTTAAGAATCATGAAGAGCCGGAAGAAATTGAATATTACCTTTGTGGTCCACCAATGATGAATGATGCGGTGAATAAAATGCTTGACGATTTGGGTGTCCCGGAGGAAATGATTGCCTTTGATGATTTCGGTGGTTAGAAATATTACCTGGAATCCCATAGTTTATTCTGTGAGATTTTAAATGGTTACAAATTCAATACAATAAAGAATTGTTTTTAACGCTATTATTTTTAAACAAATCAAATTCTATGAAAAAACTTATTTCAATTTTAGCAATCGTATTCTTTTCTTCTTCATTTGCATTTTCGCAGGATGAAATTTTCTTTAACTCAGGAGATAGGGTTAAGGCGAATATTATCGAAATTAGTAAAAAGCAGATTAAGTATAAAAAGTTTTCAAACCTTGAAGGCCCTGTTGTTATTGTTAATAAAAAGGATGTAAAAAAAATTATTTACAAAAATGGCGAGGAAGATATGATTTCCAGTGATTTTCCTGAATTAGGGTTTAATCAAAATATATTTGCGTACAATATATTTGATGTTGTTTATAATCAGTTTGCCTTTTCGTATGAGCATATATCAAAAAATGGTAAAATGAGTTTCTTTATTCCCATATCTATTGGATATGGCGATGGGGAAGGGCCAAAAGCTTTTTATGATCAAGGCTTTACCGGCTTTGGTATTAATCTGTTTCCCACCGGACAACACAGGGTTACATATTATTTGGGTCCTGAGTTACACGTTGGAATAGGCGAGGACTATACGCAATCTGACTATGACCCGTATTATGGATATTATCGGGAGAGCACATTGTCGCAATTTGTTTATGGAAGGTTAATGATCAATAATGGAATTTCTTATTCTCCTGTTCCTGGTCTTCGACTTAACGCCACTTTCGGTCTTGGCGTCAGGTATTATGATCTTCCCAATTCTTATGATACCGGTGTGAATTCTACAGCCTATTTTACAATTAGTATGGGATATGCATTCTAAAGATGTGACTAATTTTGGAATTTTCCTGCTATAAACAATAAAACAAGTCCCCATAATTGCAGAATTTGAAACGGATGAAACACCTTATTGTTGTTTTTGGCATTTTCTCAATATTATTTCTTTCCTGTGATAATTCATTAAGGAAAATGCAAAAGATTAAGTTTGCCGGTGAAGCACAGGGAACATATTATGCTATTACATATTTTGATGCTCAAAACAGAAATCTGCAACTGCAAGTTGATTCTCTGTTAAATGCTTTTGACCAATCAGTTTCAACCTGGGTTCCCAATTCAATAATTTCTCGTATTAATAACAATGAATCAACAACTGAAGTTGATACCTGGTTTAAAGGCAATTTTGATTTGTCAAAAGGGGTTTTTATAAAAACCAACGGAGCATTTGACCCTACCGTTGGCCCTTTGGTGAATGCCTGGGGTTTCGGCTTTACTGATAGAATGAAAGTTGATAGCGCAGTTGTTGACAGTCTGTTACAGTTGGTCGGGTTTGATAGAGTGAGGATTGCTGGAAATAAGGTTGTGAAAGATGATAAAAGGATTCAGTTTGATTTTAATGCTGTTGCCCAGGGATATTCTGTTGACCTTGTTGGTGAATTGCTGGAGTCGTATGGAATTGATAATTATCTGATTGATATCGGGGGAGAGGTGCTTGGGCATGGGGTTAAATCCGACGGTTCGTTATGGAAGGTGGGAATTGAGAAACCAAAAGACAATGCATCCTATGGTGAAGAGTTGAAGGCTATTGTGAAGCTGAAAAATAGAGCTCTGGCAACGTCAGGCAGTTATCGTAAATTTTATGAAGAAAACGGAGTCAGATATTCACATACTATAGACCCCAAATCAGGCTTTCCTGTTCAGCATTCCCTTTTGAGTGTTTCCGTGCTCGCAG
>JAOZLR010000466.1 GCA_029934735.1 Bacteroidales bacterium | reverse complement strand
CTTTTACACAAACTTCTCTACCAGCTCAGCCAGCCTGTTTGAATATCCAACCTCGTTGTCGTACCAGGCTACAACCTTTACAAGTTTGTTTTTTTCTCCAAGCACTGCTGTAAGCAAAGAATCAAAAATTGCCGAATGCGGATTCCCGATAATATCCATCGAAACAATAGGGTCCTCAGTATATTCTAGAATACCTTTTAGCCAGGTTTCGGAGGCTTCTTTGAATTTTGTATTTATCTCCTCAACGCTTGTGCAACTTTTTAAAGTACAAGTGATATCTGTAAGCGACCCGTCAGGAACAGGGACACGCATACCAGCACCACCAAGGTTTTTTGCCAGATGAGGAAAAATCTTAGTTACAGCCTTTGCAGCACCTGTTGTTGTAGGGACAATGGAATATGCGGCTGTCCTGCCACGTCTGAGGTCGTGATGAGGCCCGTCAAGGATATTCTGGTCACGTGTGTAGGAATGTATGGTCGTCATAAATGCTTTTTCGATTCCCCAATTGTCATCCAGAATTTTTATCAACGGAGCAACATTGTTTGTTGTACAGGAGGAGTTTGAGATTATTAGATCCTCCTTGTTGATAAGATGGTCATTAATGCCAAGCACTATATACTGAATACCATCATTCTCACCTTTAGCAGGGGCGGAGATAATAACCTTGCCGGCGCCGGCATTTTCAATGTGCTTTATCGCATCCTCTCTTGTTGTAAATTTTCCTGTTGCTTCAATCACAACATCAATTTTCAGCTCTTTCCAGGGAAGCTTTTCAGGATCAGGTTCCTGGAATATTTTAATCTTCTTTCCATTTACTTCCAGATGGTCAGAATTTGATTTTACTTCACCCTGAAACTTCCTGTGAACAGAATCATACTTCAGGAGATGAGCCATTGTATATGGTTCCATAAGGTCATTAATGGCTACAATGTCGAAATTCTCCTTTTCGTGCGATACACGGAAGAACATTCTGCCTATCCTCCCGAATCCGTTTATGGCTATCCTGATTTTTGTCATTTCAATATTTTGTGGTGCAATATTATTATTTATTTATGATTCGGAGATAATTATTGTAGTAATATTTTTATGTTTTGGATTAAGTTAGTTTTTTGGAGAGTATAAAATGCAAACTTTATTGGGTTCGATATAAAAGGATTTACTACTTTTGAAAAATAAACTCATACAGGAAATCATATAATTAAATTAATTTTATAATAAACAGTAAATCAATAAATAAAATGGAAAAAGTTCAACAATACATTGAAGCCAATAAAGAGAGGTTTCTGGAAGAATTATTCGACATGATCAGGATTCCATCCATTAGTAGCGAATCTGAGCACAAAGGTGATATGCTGAAAGCAGCTGAATACTGGAAAGAGTCAATATTGAAAGCCGGTGCTGATAAAGCAGAGGTAATGCCGACTGAAGGTAACCCTGTTGTCTATGGGGAGAAGATTATTGATACTAACCTCCCGACTGTTTTGGTTTACGGGCACTATGATGTAATGCCGGTTGACCCGATAGATTTGTGGGAAAGTGAGCCGTTTGAGCCTGTTATCAGGGATGGTAAGATTTATGCACGTGGCTCTGATGATGATAAAGGTCAGGCTTTTATGCACGCAAAAGCTTTTGAAGCAATGGTGAAAAATGATGCATTACCCTGTAATGTTAAGTTTATGATTGAGGGTGAGGAGGAGATAGGCTCAGGCAGTCTTGTAAAATGGTGCGCTGATAATAAGGATATGCTCAAAGCAGATGTTATCCTTGTTTCGGATACAGGAATGATTGCCGAAGATATTCCTTCAATTACTACCGGACTTCGCGGGCTCTCTTATTGGGAAGTAGAAGTAACCGGCCCTAACAGAGACCTTCATTCCGGAATTTTTGGTGGAGCCGTTGCCAATCCAATTAATGTGCTATCAAAGATGATTGCACAGATGACAGATGATAAAGGAAGACTAACAATTCCGGGTTTTTATGATGATGTTCTCGAGGTTTCAAAAGAGGAGAGGGAATTGCTTGCCAAAGCTCCTTTTGATGTAGAGGAGTATAAAAAGGCAATTGATGTAGAAGAACTTGCCGGTGAGGATGGATATACTACAATGGAAAGAACCGGAATTCGCCCGTCGTTTGATGTATGTGGTATCTGGGGTGGCTACACAGGTGAAGGAGCAAAGACTGTTCTTCCATCAAAAGCTTATGCTAAAATATCCACAAGGCTTGTCCCTCATCAGGATAACAAAAAGATCTCGGAGCTTTTTAAGGAATATTTTGAGGCAATTGCTCCGAAATCTGTTAAGGTTAAGGTTACGCCATTACACGGTGGTCAGGGTTATGTTTGCCCTATTGACCTGCCCGCATATAAAGCAGCAGAGGTTGCTTATGAAAAAATTTATGGTAAAAGACCTGTTCCGGTAAGAAGCGGTGGAAGTATTCCAATCATTTCAACCTTTGAAGAGGTACTTGGAATAAAATCTGTTTTGATGGGCTTTGGACTAGAGTCGGATGCTATTCACTCGCCAAATGAGAATTATCCCCTGAATCAGTTTTATAACGGAATTAGAACTATTCCTTATTTTTATAAGGCTTTTGTGGAGATGATGAAGTAAA
>JAOZLR010000465.1 GCA_029934735.1 Bacteroidales bacterium | reverse complement strand
CAGCTGCAAAAGTAGTAATATTTCATAAAACTAAAAGAGAGATATAAAAAAAAATGAAATTTATATATCTTTTCTGAAAACATTGCGTATAAACTACTCCAAAAGTCATAAGTTATTTGTTTTCAGGTTAGTTAATGATAATTTAGTTCAATTTTATTTTGACAATTACTCGATATTTTACATACGCCGTTACCATATTAATTATATTAATGGGTGCTAACCTGTTGATAGCTCGTAGTTTGGACTCTGTTAATGAGTTGGAGCAGAAAGCTATGGAGGCAACAGGTGTTGAAAAAACAGAATTACTCAACCAGCTTGTTACATATTATGCAGAACAACAACCTGAAAAGGCACTGGAGCTTGCCAATCAGGCACTTGAGAATTCAATAAGTGAGAATGACGAAAAGGGAAAGGCAAACTCATATTTGTCACTTGGAGTGGCATATTATGGTGCTGGAGATAACATAAAGGCTCTTAACAGTTTCCTGCAAGCTATTAAAATATATGAACAGATAAATGATGAAAGGGGAATTGCTGCAAGCTCTGATCAGATTGGAATAGCTTACAGGTCTTTAGGAGATTTTGACAGATCCCTTGAGTTTCATCTTAATGCTTTGGAAATATACGATAGATTAAAGGATGATGAAGGGGTAATTTCTTCGTTGATCAATGCCGGGATAATTTTTAGAAATTTGGGACAGAATGAAAAAGCACTGGAGAATTATAACAGGGCTTTGAAATTAAGCGAGGAAATCAGTGATTACAAAGGTATGCTGAAAGCTTATGTTGCCATTGGAAATGTTAATTGGTATGAAGGCGAGAATGATAAAGCTCTTTCTTACTATGAACATGCTTACGAAATTACCCAAATGGAGAATTCTGATTTGCAGAATGGTGCCGGTATTTTAAATAACATCGGGAATGTTTATCGCAGTAAAGAAGAATACAACAAGGCTCTTGGTTACTATTCAAGGTCTCTTGCCATTAGCAAAAAATCCGGGGACAAAAATATGATCTCCGTAACATTAAAAAATATTGGATTAACAAATCTTGGTCAGGGAAAATATAATCGTGCAATTAGCTACCTTATGGAAAGTAAGGAGCTGGCCGTGCAGATACATCTTGTTAAAGTACTAAAGGACGATCTGAAAAATTTATCATTGGCATATCAAAAAAAGAAAGATTTTGAAAATGCCCTTAAGTATGAAACGGAGTATGCAATGCTTAAGGATGAAATTTTTAATAAGGAGACCAGTAATAAAATTGCCACATTGCAGATGGAGTATGAGATGCGCAATAAAGAGCAACAAAGTACAATAGTAAAAACAGAGAAAAAACTTGATGATTCCCAATCACAAAATGTAAGAAACTTTTTCATTTTTGCATTTATAGTTATTGCTCTGTTGGTAGTGATTATTTGGTCTCGTTATCGGATAAAAGCCAAAGCAAACAGGGAACTTAAGCAAATGAATTCCGAATTGGAAAAGCGTGTGCAGGAAAGAACCACGAGACTTAAGCAGGAAAATGAACAGAGGAAAATAGCTCAGGAGCAGGCCGAACTGGCAAATGAAACTAAAAATCGCTTCCTTGCCAATATTAGTCATGAGGTTAGAACTCCTATTAATGCCATTATTGGATTTTGTGACCTGACAATAAGAACCGTAACAGACCCTGAGCATAAAATAAATCTGAAACGCATAAAGGATTCTTCTGAACATCTTCTGGCTCTTATTAAAGATATTCTTGACTATTCGCAGATTGAGAGTGGTAAGCTGGAGCTGAAGGATGAGGGTTTTGAACTTAATAATCTTGTAACTTCTGTTATCAATGCTTTTTATCTTGATGCTAACAGTAAAAAGATAAAACTATCCTATTCAATTGAAAAAAAGGTTCCCAAATTTGTTAAAGGTGATTCTGATGTTCTCAGACAAATACTTTATAACCTGATAGGCAATGCAATTAAGTTTACAGATGAGGGAGATGTTAAGGTCACAGTGAAACTCAAAGAGATAGAAGAGAATAAGGTGAGATTGCTATTCTCAGTAAAAGATACCGGAATTGGGATTACAAAGCTAAAGCAAAAACTAATTTTCAATGACTTTACGCAAGCCGACAACTCTTCCATTCGCAGATTTGGTGGTACCGGACTTGGGCTTACAATTTCAAAACGGTTTGTCGAAATGATGAATGGTAAAATATGGGTTGAAAGTGAAAAAGGTAAAGGTAGTGATTTTAAATTTGAGATAGCTATCGCAGTTGGGGACAAGAAGGCTTCTGCTGGCATTGCTGATGAAACAGTTGAAAAGGACGCACTTCATATTCTGGTTGCCGAAGATAACCTGCTGAATGCCCAGGTAATATCCGCATTCCTGAAGCGTCTGGGGCATACTGCCAAAACAGTTGATAATGGTAAAAAGGCAGTCTCAATACTTGCTTCCGAAAAGTTTGATGCAATACTTATGGATATTGAAATGCCCGAAATGGATGGCCTGGAAGCAACAATGGCAATCAGAAGCGGGAACGAATCTATTCTGGATTCCAAAATACCAATTTTTGCTTTGACAGCACATGCCTTAAAAGACTATGAAGATAAGTGCTATGAAGTCGGAATGGA
>JAOZLR010000096.1:6156-8680 GCA_029934735.1 Bacteroidales bacterium | reverse complement strand
AAACCAATATCAAAAATACAAATTTTTAGTAGCAAAGTAAGGTGCAGTTTGAAATTTGGGTTTTTCAATAATTGGAGTTTATTTGAGTTTTCCGCGAGCGCTAAAGCTACTCAGCGGAGGCGCTGTTTTTTGCAATTTTAAATTTCTGGTTTATCCAGGTTAGGAAACTAAACCCCCGACTGTTCAGTCCTTCTGATTATCTCATCCTGCAGTTCATCGGTCAGGTCAACAAAATAGTCGCTGTAACCAGCAACCCGAACTATCAGGTCGCGGTATTTTTCAGGATGCTTTTTAGCTTTTTTCAATGTTTCGGCAGTAACTACGTTTAACTGAATATGGTGTCCGTCCATACGGAAATATGAGCGTATCAGGTGCATCACATGTTCAATCCCCTGGTCATCTTCCAAAAACGAAGGGGTGAACTTCTGATTCAGCAATGTGCCTCCTGTCCTGAGATGGTCAATTTTAGCTGCCGATTTGATAACAGCGGTTGGGCCGTTTCTGTCTGCCCCCTGAACCGGTGAAATGCCTTCAGACAATGGCACAGCTGCTTCTCGCCCGTCAGGCATAGCTCCAATAACGCTTCCAAAATAGACATGGCAGGTAGTCGGAAGCAAGTTAACCCGGTGATGTCCTCCTCTTGCAGTTGGCCTTCCGTCGATAGCATTGTAGTAAATTTCAAAAACCTGTCTTGTAATATCATCAGCATAATCGTCATCATTACCGTATTTAGGTGTTTCGTCAACCAGGAGGTTTCTGAATTCCTCATAATCCTTAAAATTCTTATCTATTGCATCCAGCATCCCTTCCATTGAAACAGTTCTGTTTTCAAAAACATGATATTTCAGTGCTGTCAGTTCATCGGTAATACTTCCCAATCCAACACCCTGAATGTAGCTTGTGTTGTATCTTGCACCACCGTTGTTGTAATCTCTACCGTTCGAAATACAGTCGTCAATAAGAATTGAAAGGAATGGTACCGGCATATAGCGGGCGAAAATCCGATCAATAATATTATTTCCCTTTATCTTAATATCCAGAAAATAGTTCATCTGCTTCTCAAATGCCGACATCAGCTCGTCAAAGGATTTAAAATTCAAAGGGTCTCTCGTCTCAATACCTGTCTTTTTATCTGTCCTCGGATCAACACCGTTGTTGAGAGTAATTTCAAGAACTTTCGGAATATTAAAATAGCCAGTGAGAATATAAGCCTCTTTCCCGAAAGCACCTGTCTCAACACAGCCGCTGGCACCACCGTTTCTGGCATCTTCAATGGACTTCCCCACACGAATCATCTCCTGAATAATAGCATCGGTATTAAAGACAGAAGGTTGTCCGTAACCTGTTTTCAGGATTTTTAACGTGCGTTTTATAAACTGATCAGGATTTTTCTTACTTACCTGTATCATAGAACTTGGCTGCAACAGCCTCATCTCCTCAATCACATCAAGAAGCAGGTAAGTCACTTCATTAACGGCATCCAGCCCATCTTCTTTCACCCCACCAAGATTTATCAGCGCAAAATCTGTGTATGTGTTGCTCTCCTTTGCAGTGATTCCGATTTTAGGCGGTGCAGGATGATTGTTGAATTTTATCCAGAACGACTGGAGAATCTCTTTTGCCCTCTCTTTTGTCAGAGTCCCATCTTCAAGGCCTTTTTTATAGAATGGCAACAGATGCTGGTCAAGGCGTCCGGGATTGAATGAGTCCCAGGGATTTACTTCGGTAATAACACCCACGTGGACAAACCAGTAGTATTGTAGGGCTTCCCAAAATGTTTCAGGTTTATTTGCAGGGACACGTTTGCAAATTGAGGCCATCTGTTCCAGTTCGGCTTTGCGCAAAGAATCATTCTCCTTTTTAGCAATATCAGTCAATACTTTTGAGTATCTTTCAGCAAAAGTTATTAAAGATTGGGCAGCAATCTTCATTGCCTTTAACTCCTCACGCTTATCGAATGCATCAGGGTCGTTATAAAAATCAAGATTTTCAATTTTATCTTCAATCTCTTTAATGATGTCGAGGAATCCCTTTTTGTAAATTTTATCACCAAGTACTGTATGCCCCGGAGCACGTTGCTCCTGGAACTCGGTAAAAACACCTGCGCTGTAGGCTTCTTTCCACTCCTCAGGCAGTTCTGCAAAAAGCTTATCACGAATAGTTTTGCCTTCCCAGAAAGGAATTATCTCCTTTTTATAAATCTCTTTGGTCTTATCATCAGAGCTGAATGATATTTTTTTTCTTGCATCAAGAATTTCCAAATCATCAATTGAATGCAAAGTTATTTCAGGATAGGTTGGTGTAGCCTGGGGCTCTGGGCCACGCTCACCAACAATAAGCTCACCATTATTGATATGAATTTTTTTGTTTGTGAGAATATGTCTGAAAGTCATCGCCCTTTTAACCGGAATACTAACCATTTGGGCTTCCTCGCTTTTATAAAATTCCGTTACAAGTTGTGCACGTTCGGTTGATATAAATGGCTTTGTGCCTGTGCTTTGTTGCCTTAGTTTGCTTATTCTTT
>JAOZLR010000096.1:0-6056 GCA_029934735.1 Bacteroidales bacterium | reverse complement strand
TCACCCTCCAATCTTAACTTTATACCCTGCTTCTTCAAAGAACGCTTTATGCCCTGATATTTCTTCATTTGTTAACTCTTTTACGCCCTGCATCTTATATATTAATCCATACTTTCCATATTTCCCTTCAGCAATACGATGGTATGGCAACAGATTGATTTCCGGCCTGTTTTTGTATTGCAAAAGGAATTTTAGCATCCTGTTAATATTTTCTTCTGTGCCTGTAATACCCGGGATCAGGGGTATACGAATTATTACTCTTGAACCATTTTTTAAAAGATAATCCAGATTTTCGAGAATCTCAGAATTTGACACACCTGTATATTTCAGATGCTCAACAGGGTCCATTAGCTTCAGGTCGTATAAAATATGGTCTGCCCTTGTTCCTATTTTTTCTATCAGGTCAAGACCAGCATATCCTGTTGTATCAACAGCAGTATTAATTCCTGCTTCCTTGCAAACTTCCAGCATTTTGATAAGAAAATCTGACTGTGCCAAAGGTTCGCCACCTGAGAAAGTCACTCCTCCTCCTGATTCGTCATAGAAAATTCTGTCTTTTTCTATTTCACTTAGAAGTTGTCCGGCAGTATAATCCTCTCCCATCTGTTTACCGTTGAGAATCTGTTTCCCAAACTGCCGGCTTTCGGGATTATGACACCACCAGCACGACAGAGGACAGCCTTTCATAAAGACCGTTGTTCTGATTCCCGGCCCGTCATTTACCGAAAAACGTTGTATATTGAATATGATGCCTTTTTTTGACATTATTTTACAGTTATCTAAAAAATAAATTGCAATGGAAAAACGCTGAAATCACAATATCAGATATTGGAAATCAAAAAAGAAAAAAGGAAATTCAGGAAAGGCATCACCATATCCAGCATTCAAAAAGTTTTCGGCCGGAATGGTCGTAAAGTTTGATATTTGTGAATAAAAACTCCATATTAAACATTCTTAATCAAAAGAATATGATTTTGCAAAAGTACAATAATTTTTTATTCATCAACAATTTCATCAATCATCGAATATTCGATTTTAAAAACCGGACTTATGCCCACATTTTCAGGAGCTTCAGGATCGGAATATTTAGCAATTATATGAGTGGAATCATTAACAGAATTCAGATAACCGCTTATGTTTGAAAATCGTGTTTCATTATAAAGTATTGTCAGAGAATCAACGAGTTGTGGAGTAGCAAGCAGCATACAGGCATTTTGATAGTCAAGGGAATCTGAATTTGCATTTTCTAAAAGAAAAGCTTCAAACCCCTCTTTATCTATAATGTAATCTCTTTTGGTTTTTTTGTAATACAGTTTCCCTGCTTCGTTTTCTGCAATCGCCTCTTTCTGCTTATCTATGTCATTGAAATAGACCAGCTCTATTTTCAGGTCTCTCTTTTTCTGTTCGAGTTCAAGAAGTAAATCCAGTTGTTTTTGTTGACCACTCATTAAAGCAGTATCCAGATAATTAAACTCAATAGCTTCCAATTGTTTTGGGTCGCCATTGACTAATCCTGCAAGTAATTTTCCGGGAGATGCCGCTGCTTTTACAATCAGGTTTTTGAAAGTATTCCAGATGATCTTTCCAAAACTGAGTTTTGGGTCATTCAGGTCGCCCCGAACAGGAACATCAAGATTAATAACACCATCCTTATCTTTCAGAAGGAAGAAAGCAAACTTGAGGGGTAAACTATATAATCCTTTCTCTGTATTATCAAGTGTGGCATTTTGAATTATGAGGGAGTTTTCGCTGTGTATCAGGCCATTATTGATTTCTGTTTTTGAGTGGTAATACATATCCCCATTAACAATGGCGTGACCCATATAATAATTAGTGTAGATATTTAAGTCGGGTAACAGGAAATCCTTAATTGTAAAATCCAGGTTCATATCCATTGGGTTTGCAGGATTAAAACCCAGATCAGCATAAAGTGTTCCTCGATTATTTAAAAGCATTTTCGAATAAATATCAATCCATTTTGACGTACTGCTAATACTGTCAGAGTTTATTTCGATATTACTTAAATGATAGTTGAAAGTTTCATCTGTTAAGTTATCGGAATAATCAACAATACCGTCCTGAATGATAAATGAATTTACCTTGTAAAATAAAGTGCGGGTTGTGTCAGTATTTTGTGGAACTTCATGACCCTTTGCTATATCAACAGAATCACTACTCTTAGGATTAATATTTAGAATTTCTGAAATATTATTTGTTGAATCGCTCAATTCAAAATAGATATATGGTTTGATCAATGCCAGTGTATCTATAATAATACTCGAATTTGCAGGGTCTGCCTTGCTGATAATGCAATGAAATTTATCGGTTGCCAGAATTTTTTTATTGTTATTGTCAGTAATCTCAAAGTCCAGAACATCAATGTTTCCCGATGCAATGATGGCCTCCGGTTTGAAAATATTACCCTCAAGATTTATTTCTGTGTTAAGAATACCGTTTACTGAAGTGATGTTTGCATACTCAAAAGCATATTTATCAAAAGGGGCAAAATATAGCTTGTTTATTATTACTCTGGCATCAAAATCTCCACTGTTGGGATCAAGATGTAGAAAAGAGTCAAAATAGCCTCCTTTGTCGAATAAAAAATGCACACCTGCTTCACTTGCATCCTCCTGATTCCACCCAATGTATGGTATAGAAAAGGAGAGGCCTTTAATTTGTACTATTTTATCAATTTTTTTATCTTCAAAAAGAATGTTTGCTCTACTAATTTCAATATTTGAAATTTGAAAATGAATTGGGTCGCCGGTAGTTGTATCCCTGTTTGAGTTATTTTCATTACTAATATGGAATTCAATCAAATCATCAAAATTAAAGGTCGAATCGTATAGGATTAAATTTGTGTACAAGCCTTCAAGATAAATTTCCTCTACTACAAATTCATTGCTGAAAAGCTGGTATGGCTCCGTATCAAAAATCAGTGTGTCAAACGACACGAAAATATCAGAGTCATTAGCTTCATACATTTTAAAATCTAATATCTTTACTGTTCCTGTGAAATAATTAACTTTCAGACTTTCGAGGGAAATCTGCCTTCCAAACCACTTTTTACTATTATTAATAATTGTCTTTTTGGTAATAACAGGAATGAATATCATAAATAATACAAATACTGATATAAGAGTAATTAGAATTATTTTTATTGTTCTTCTTCTCATATAAGTTGACTGTTAGCTTTTTAAAACGGAGTTCAAATCTATTTTCAAAATTAAGATATATTCATACATATTTGGCTGTAAAGATAGTTTTTTTGTTGTCGCTAGGTTCTATATTGTGATGGCAGGTTCAAGTTGGTAATAAAAAATCTTACATATTATTGACAGCGTGGACGTTGTCTCAATAAGTGAAAGTAAACAAAATTGGTCTTGTGCCTCCTAATTATTCCCGATAATTCAGCACAGGGTAGATAATGCGTGGCTTTAATATACCGAACTTTGTGATTTCCTGTTTACCATCTTTTAACACAACTTTGTACGTACCGGGCTGTTCATCCCAGGTGTGCCAAAGAACGGTGTTAAGTCCGGCTTCTGTTGCTCCATGCAGTGTATCAATAGCCTGACCGGTTATATTGTATATCAGAAACTCAGGCTCATTTTTCAATTCTTTTTTCAGATAGTAATCAAACCTGAGTCCGTTTGGTTCATTGCGTGTAAACAGATGCTTGTCTCCCATAAGTCTGTTGTTTCCCCAATAAGCTGCATCCGACACATTCCTCACCGGCTTTGACTGAATATCAAAAAAGAAAATATCACTATTAATGACTTCTGGTGTCATCTGTTGCAAGACATTAATATTTGTGATCATAAGTCCTCTGCCATAAGTCCCGGCAACAAGATCATTTTCACGTGGATGGATAACCAGGTCTTTTACAGGAACAAACGGTATATTACCTTCCATACGTTGCCAGTTCGATCCTCCGTCAAGAGTGAAATATATTCCATTGTCATTTCCAATGAAAAGCAACTGTGGATTTTTAAAATCTTCAATAACAACATTTATGGGCTGATCCGGAAGGCTCTTTGAAATATCTGTCCATGTGTCTCCCATATCTGTGGTTTTAAAGATGTATGGTTTGAAATCATCAAATTTAAACCCAGATTTGCAGATGTATGCTGTGCTATCGTTAAAGTTGGATGCAAGCACCCTCGTAACCCATCTGTCAGCCGGAACACCTGCTTCTGTCAGGGTTTGAGTAATATCTTTCCATGTTTTCCCAAAATCAGGTGTAACATGAACTTTTCCATCGTCAGTTCCAATCCAGATAACACCTGCTTTCTTAGGTGATTCTGAGATTGAAGTAATTGTACAGTACATCATATGACCTTTCCCTGCAATCTTTATGGAGTCGTTTGTCGTCAGGTCAGGACTAAGCTCTTGCCATGTATCTCCTCTGTCGAGTGATTGAAGCAGCATCTGAGCTCCTGTGTAAAGAATTCCGGGATTGTGAGATGAAATAATTATTGGAGGATCCCACGGAAACCGATATTTTGGATCTCCCCTGGGTGCTTTGGGCTCAATACTTTTTCTTGTGCCATTTTTTTGATCAACGCGCAGATGAGCTCCAAACTGAGTTGTTGCATAAAACCACCTGCTATCAGTTTGGTCAACAGGGCAATACATTCCATCCCACCTACCTATCAGAAACCAGTCCTCAAGCGATATTTCGCCTTTCCAACTATTGATTGGCCCTTTCCATACTTCGTGATCCTGCAACCCGGCATAAACATTATATGGCTCCTCCATATCAACAGATACATTATAAACCTCTCCAAGCGGAATATTATAAAGATGGTCGGAATTTTTCCCTTTATCCCATGTGACATAAAGCCCGCCATCGCTGCCAATCATCGTATGCCTCGGGTCCTTGGGGTCGATCCACATTGTGCGGAAATCACCAAAAACACTATTCATTATTTCCGACCGTTTCCAGCTTGTACCGGCCCAGGTTTTCCCGCCGTCATTAGAGTAAGGCATCCACATTGAAAGGACATAAATATTATTTTCATCTTGTGAATCAATATAGATTTTATTGAATGAGTAGGGAGCCTTATCCGATACATTTATTGTGTCGTTATTCATTTTATCCCAACTGTTTCCACCATTCACGGTTTTATAAACATCACCCCAGATAACTTCTCCAACTGGCTTCATGTGCATATCCTGCTCTTCCTCTGTACCATCAGGAATGTAAGGCTTCAATATCTCAAAAACAGAATAGAGAATGTCAGGATTTTGTTGGTAAATTGCAAGGCCTATACGTCCTATCTTACCCTCCGGAAGTCCGTTTGTTAAATGCGTCCAGGTTTTTCCGCCGTCAACTGTTTTATAAACACCACTGTTACTACCTCCAGCCTCAAAATGCCATGGCAGACGATATTTCTCATAAGCAGAGGCGTAAAGAATATCAGGATTTTTAGTATCTATCACCATATCAATAACACCGGTATTCTCGTCAATATAAAATATCTTTTCCCAACTGTTTCCTCCATCCATACTTTTAAAAACGCCCCTCTCTTCATTTGGTGAAAAGAGATGTCCCATCACCGAAACATAAACAATATCCGGATTGTCGGGATGGATAAGAATGACCGATATATGGTGCGAATCGGAAAGACCTTTAAATTCCCAGGTTTTACCACCATCCGTTGATTTGTATATGCCCGTTCCACTTTGCGAACTTCTGGCATTAAAATCCTCACCGGTTCCTGCCCAGATAATCTCAGGATTAGAAGGTGCAATGGCAAGTGCTCCTATTGACTGGCTTTCAACTGTGTCAAAAATCTGAAAAAATGTTATCCCATTATTTTCTGTTTTCCAGACACCTCCATTCCTTGCTCCCACGTAAAAAGTATAGTCGTATTTTGGGTCATCCGACTGTGGCACAACAATCTCCGTTATCCAGCTACCGCAAAGGTATGGCCCGAGGTGGCGAAAATTAAATCTATCTATATTATTTTCCGTGACATTTACCTGTGCGGATAAGCCGGTTGAAAATACAAAAAGGATTAAAAGGGTTTGAATTGTTTTCATGTGTTTAT
>JAOZLR010000464.1 GCA_029934735.1 Bacteroidales bacterium | reverse complement strand
ACGACCACAGAGTTCTAGCTGAAATATTCCTTACACCTGAAAGCTACAGGGCAGCTTGTCTCTCTGTAGGACTAACCGTAAAAGCATCTGAACAAGATGATTTTGCTCTTGTTCGTCCACCAGGCCATCATGCTGATCGTGAAAAAGCTTCAGGATTCTGCCTTTTCAATAATATTGCAATTGCCGCTCAAAAACTTGTTGATGAAGGGAAAAAAGTTTTCATTTTTGATTTTGATGGACATCATGGCGATGGGACACAATCAATCTTCTATAATTCTGACCGGGTTTTCTACTGTTCTGTTCATCAAATGTTCACATGGCCATTTACTGGCCAGCCAACCGAGACTGGTGCAGGAGCAGGAAAGGGATATACTCTCAATTTTCCCCTTCTGTCAGGTAGTGGTGATAAAGAATTTTTAGACCGTATTGATAAAGCAATTGAGGCTGCCAGAAAATTTAAACCTGATGTTGTAGCTATTTCGGCAGGATTTGACGGTTACGGCAAAGATCGCCTCTTGAATCTTGATTATACATTGAATGGGTATTACGAGTGTGGTTTTCGGTGGCGCAGGGCATTTCCAAATATTTTTGCTGTTTTAGAGGGAGGCTATCATGGAGACATAAAGTCCTGTGCCCAGTATTTTATCGATGGTATCAATGTCGGCTCCCGCCCACCACGAAACAGGTTTGATGAGATGATGTCTTTGGGCTAAAAAGATTTTATTATATTTTATAAGCACTTGTCAGGATAATCGCTGATAATACCATCAACACCATTAGCCTTCATTTTTGTAATTTCTATTGGGTCATTTACTGTCCAGACCATCACCTTTTTTCCGTGCTTATGAACTTTAGAAATGAATCGCTTACTTGCATACTTATGCAAAATGTTGAAGGACTCAATAAAATGATATTTCTTAAATGTAAATAGTGAAGAATGTCCATCATAAATGAAAGGAAGGCAGCAGATTTTCATTACAAGAAGCTTCTGCAAACGGATTTCCGGAGCATTTTTATGAATCCTAAACAACACCCCATCCCTGAAACTTTGTACCATACACCACTTTTTAGCTTCATATTTCCTGATTAGCTCAATAATCTTATTTTCAATCCCAGGATAAACTTCCTCACTGTCCTTAATCTCAATCAAAATCTCCACTTTCCCTTTGCAAAGCTTTATAACATTTTCTAGCGATGGAACAGTCTCATTATCAAACTTATTTGAAAAGGATGAGCCTGCATCAAGCTTGCTAAGATGTTCCCGGGTTAAGTCCTTAATTTTTCCTGTACCGCTTGTGGTTCTGTCAACTGTAGAATCGTGATGGACAACTACAACGCTGTCCTTTGTTAAATGAACATCCAGTTCAACCATATCAGCACCAAGCTCAATTGCTTTTCTAAAGCTTGCCATTGTATTTTCGGGTGCATAACCTGCCGCACCTCTATGACCAACAACTGTCACCCTGCCTGATTCTGTACTCATTAAACATTAAACCTGATATTCATAAGATCACCATCCTCAACCACATAATTTTTCCCCTCTAGCTTCATCTTACCGGCCTCTTTAACAGCGTGTTCGGTCTTGTAATTTATAAAATCATCATATTTAATAACTTCCGCCCTGATAAAACCACGCTCAAGGTCGCTATGGATAACGCCGGCGGCCTGGGGAGCTGTCATATCTTTTTTTATAGTCCAGGCTCTCACCTCTTTCGGCCCTTCGGTAAAAAATGCCTGTAGATTAAGCAATTGGTAGGCCGCCCGTATCATCTTATTAACACCAGGCTCTTCAAGACCAGCATCGTTCAGAAATTCCAGCCGCTCTTCCTCAGTTTCGAGTTCAGCAATATCGGCCTCTAAAGCACCGGCAATAACAATCACTTCTGCATCACTATCTTTCAATGCCTCCTTAACCTTATCAACATAAGCATTACCTGAAACAGCTGATTCATCATCAACATTGCAGACATAAATCACAGGTTTGTCGGTAAGCAGTAATATATCCTGAACATATTTCTTATTGTCATCATCAATGTCGATTGTGCGAGCATTCTGAAAATTTTCAAAATGATCTTTATATTTTGTTAACACCTCAATTGCTTTTTTAGCATCCTTATCTCCCGATTTTGCCACCTTCTCCATCCTCTGTATCTTTCGTTCTACCATCTCAAGGTCTTTTATCTGCAACTCAAGATCAACAATTTCCATATCCCTGACAGGATTAATGGAATTCTCAACGTGAGGCAGGTTTTCGTCATCGAAACAACGCAGTACGTGTATCATCGCATCTGTCTGCTGGATATCGTCAAGAAACTTATTGCCAATACCCTCCCCAAGGCTTGCACCCTTAGCAAGTCCGGGAATATCAACTATTTCAACAGTTGCAGGAATTACCTTCTCTGGTTTCACCAGTTCAGCAATTCTAAAAAGACGCTGGTCTGGAACATCCACAACTCCGAGGTTTGATTTCGAAGCGCTAAAAGCATAATTACTTGTCTGCGCCTTTGTTTTTGATATACAGTTAAATATTGTAGTTTTACCTATATTGGTGATACCTACGATTCCACATTTAAGAGCCATTTTCTTTAAATTAAATTGGGTTGCAAAGATAGGGTAAATATGG
>JAOZLR010000463.1 GCA_029934735.1 Bacteroidales bacterium | reverse complement strand
ACTATATGTTAAAAAAATGTTAAATTATTTTCTATGGGTTTAGTTTGTTTTTATATATCTTTGCATTCAATATATGAGTATTCGTGTACTTAAATTCACAGAGAAGAAAAATGTTAGCCTGTTTTTATTGTCCAGAAATTTTATTATTTCATATGAAAATTCTTGTAATTATTCAATAATCAATCATTTATTTAAACTTAAAAATTATGAATCGAAAATTGAAATGCTTTTATGTAATTAGTTTGGCTGTTTT
Source organism: Bacteroidales bacterium (assembly GCA_029934735.1). GTDB lineage: Bacteria > Bacteroidota > Bacteroidia > Bacteroidales > JAADJA01 > JAADJA01. Next base: position 2,372 of record JAOZLR010000463.1, on the reverse strand, counting down.
GGTATTGGCAATAATGCCTCAGCCAACCATGGGGCAGCAAACCCTAAATGATGTTAAAACAGAGCGTGGACTCAATGATGCTGATGTTCTTGCCGCAGTAAAAACCTTCATGCCCAGGGGAGGCCGCGACGAATATTTTGCTTTCGTTGGAACCGGAAACTCTGGGACGATGCTTGTTTATGGAATTCCCTCTATGCGTATTTATAAATATGTTGGGGTATTTTCACCTGAACCATGGCAGGGATATGGCTTTGATGATGAGAGTATGCTGATGTTAAAGAAAGGATCAACTGATAACCGTATCAATACTTATGGTGATATGCGTTATCCTGCACTTTCTGAAACAGATGGAAAATACAATGGAAAATACCTATTTTATTCTGATGGTGCAAATTCACGTGTTGCTTTATTAGGCCTTGATGATTTTGAAACCAAGCAGGTTTTGCAACATCCTTTATTTATCAATTGTTATCCTGGTGTTGCTGTTACCCAAGATAACGGGTATGTTATTCAATCGAGTCAATATCCTGCTCCCTGGGACAACAAATCAACCAATGTTGCCGATTTTAAATCTGGTGTAACATTCTGGAAGTTTCATGACTCAGATGAAGCAGCAGCATCCGGACATCATAAAGGTAGAATGATCAAGGAAGAGTCAATGACACTTGAGCTACCTGCTTATACCCTTGATTATTTTGATGCAGGTAAAGCAATCAGTGATGGTTTTGTAGTTGGTGTTGCAGATAAAGGGGATAACAACTATATATATGTAATAGATTATAAAAAACTTGAAGGTGCAAGTAAGACTGCTGTTAATGATTTTGCTGTCGTAAGCCTTGAAGCTGCAATTGATGCCAACGCAGTTGCATTTATAAATATCCCTGCCAAAGCAAAAAAGGTAAAAGTAACCCCTGATGGAAAATATTTTATTACCGCTACGGATGAAGCTTTGGTTTTTGATTTTGCAAAGGTGAAAGATGCAATGGCTAATGGCACTTTTAGTGGAAATGCTGATGGCAATATCCCTTTGATTGAAACAAATTCTGTTAAACACGGTTCATTGGCACTTGGAAAAGGTGTTGTTGACATTACTTTTGATTATCGTGATAATGTAGTTTATTCCTCTGTTTATGATGAAAAGAAAATTGTACGATGGAATTATGCTGACCTTAAAAAAGAGGGTGATATTAGTCTAACATTTAAACCAGGGCATTTATTGATACCCCAGGCATTAACTGTTGAGCCACACTCCAATTATCTAATTGTTACTGATAAAGAAGGATTATATGATAATTATCCAAATGTAGGGCCTGTTCGTCCTAACTTTCAGCACTTAATTGACATTTCATCCGATAAAATGGTGGATCTTTATACGATGAGTTTGCCACAGGCCAATATCTATGGTTCTGTTGCTGTCCTTCGTACCACAATTAAACCTATTATCCGTTACGAAACCGGTACAAATACAAGAACAGGTGAGATTTCAAGATATAAAACAGTGGCAGGAGCGGAGAAAATTGAAAGGGAAGGAAATCGTGTTCACATTTTCGGGACAATGATCCGTTCGCATATTGTTCCTGAAATTGTTGAAGTAAACGAAGGTGATGTTGTAACATTCCATCTTACCAACCTCGAACGTGCCGAAGATGAAACGCATGGTTTCACAATTGATACTTATGGTAAGCATGGTAGTTTTGAACCAGGAAAAACAGCTTCATTGACATTTACTGCTAACCGCTCAGGTGTGTTCCCCTATTACTGTACTGAATTCTGTTCTGCATTGCACCTTGAGATGGAAGGTATCCTTTTGGTTAGACCAAAGAATTATAAAGGCCCTGAAGCTGGTGAAGAAATTGCTTTAACCGAAGAAGAATTAGCTGGTTATAAGAAAAACTATGAAGATAAACTTGAAGTTATCAGCGCTACACAAGATATAATCAATGGTGTTGTCCAGTGGTTAAAAGATAATAACTATCAGGATTATCATTATGTTAATGCTCTTGTTGAAGATGCATTTGACCAACTTGGAAAGGCAACTTTATCTAAAGAAAATCATGAGAGATATGCAACTGAAGGGAAATGGAGAGATGCATTTTTGTGGGCAGAGCAATACTGGCAATACCAGGTTAAAACTGCTGATGTTGGTTTAAGAGCTAAGGAGCTATTAACAATCGAAATTGAAAACAAGAAATAATTTAGTTAATAATGAATAATTTAATAATTTATATCATGAAAAAATTAAAGCAAAATAATATAAGAAATTGGTTATTAGCTGCATTATTTGGCTCTCTGTTTGTTTTTGCCGGATGTGGAGATAAAAAAGGACCGGCAGCCTCCGGCGATATTGGCGCACCCCGAGGCGATGAATCATT
>JAOZLR010000462.1:1229-2629 GCA_029934735.1 Bacteroidales bacterium | reverse complement strand
CTTCGGTTCACTTTTTAAACGGAAATTATTCTTTTTAATTTTAAATCTATACGCCAATGAAAAATTAATCCTGTGTGGCGAGGATCTCGAATTCTCCAGTGCGAAATATTCATAATTCACGCTGATGTATAAAGGTTTGAAGTTCCAAAATATCCCGGCTTTGGGAATAAAATAAAATCCATCGTCCGGTTTCTTATTAGAACCCCGGAAACTACCATAGGTATATACATAATCCAGACCTACTAACAGGCCACCGTATTTTTGAAGTGTTTGACGCTTTAGCACAAATTGTTTATCAACACCTAAACCCACTACTGTTCGTTTTTCCCATAATTGAAATGATACTTGCTCATTTATGGGGTAAATTACACTTCGGGTATAAGGCCTTGTTTTAATTGCCAGTTTTATTATCAGGTCATATTTTAATTCATTCAGTGCGATATCAGCTCCTATCATAAAATCCTTTTTTGCACCCGTCATATTAATCCCCAGGTTAATGCTTCCCAAAACCGGCCTGTAATTCATTTTTGCACCTTTATCCAATAAAATGGGTTTAATTTCTTTTGCATGATATTTATTTGCAAGAGTAAACTGATTCTGTGCTTTTGAAATCTCATGATTGGGATCAGCACCATGTTCAATTAAAAGTTCTGCAATAGCTATTTGTTTATTAATAATAGCAAGAGAAAGCGCTGTGAGGTTTTTATTGGTTTGCGCCTCAACATCGGCTCCCTTTTCCAATAAATATTCTACTTCATTGAAATGCCCGTTTTGTGCCGCAACCATCAAAGGGGTAAATCCTTTTCTATCCCTCCTTGTCACTTGTGCCCCGTGATCGATCAGCAAGGTAGTAATTTCACTGTTTCCATAAAAAACAGAATACATAAGGGCCGTACTCCCTTCATCATCTTTCAAATCAACTTTCGCCTCATAAAACAAAAGCATATCTGCCAAAGTAATATCGTTGTATGCACTGGCATACATAAGGGGTGTGATTCCATCATAATTTATTGTGTTCACATCTGCACCGTTTTGAATAAGAGTATCGGCCACAAACACATGTCCGGCGATACAAGCCCCAAGCAAGGCATCCACATGATTATCCGCAAATAAATCCACTTTTGCACCTTGATGAAGCAACATCTCCACGACCTCCAAATGACCGGCTTCAGCGGCGAACATCAGCGCTGTAACATATTCAGCATTGGAATAATTTACATCGGCTCCCATTTCAAGTAATGCTGTCAATTTTAGAGTATCTCCTTCACTAGCAGCTATTAAAAGCTCAAGGCCTGGATTTATCACTACATAGGAAGTATCTGGGAGGACCAATAGGTTATTATTCTGACTGAAAAGACCAAGCCATGCAAACAAAAATAAAGCTCCGATATATATTTTAA
>JAOZLR010000462.1:0-1129 GCA_029934735.1 Bacteroidales bacterium | reverse complement strand
AAAAATAATGCCCATCGAAATTAATCGACAGGCATTTTATTAAATTAGATTTCAAACAGATTGCCACTCCCGCAAAAAAGCAGGATCGCAATGATGCATTTCCCTACTTCATCATTTCAGCAAAATGCTTATAGAAACCAGGAATTGTTTTTATTCCGTTAAAAAACTGGATCAAAGGATAATTCTCATTGGGTGAATGAATGGCATCCGATTCCAGACCAAAGCCCATGAGAATCGATTTTATACCCAACACCTCTTCAAAAGTTGAAATAATTGGAATACTTCCACCACTGCGAACAGGGACAGGCCTTTTTCCATAAACATCGGTATAAGCTTTTTCAGCAGCCTTATAAGCTATCATGTCGATGGGGGAAACATAACCTTGTCCACCATGCAATGAAGTTACTTCCACTTTTACAGATGCAGGGGCGATGGATTCAAAATGTACTTTGAATTGCTCAGCAATCTTATTATGATCCTGATGGGGAACCAGACGGGCAGAAATTTTCGCATATGCCTTTGAAGGCAAAACAGTTTTTGCTCCTTCGCCAGTGTATCCACCCCAAATTCCACAACAATCAAAAGCAGGACGAATACCGGTTCTTTCAGAAGTAGAAAAACCATCTTCCCCGGAAAGCTCCTTAACATCAATTGCTTTTTTATACTCTTCTTCATCGAATGGAGCCTCTGCCAACATAGCCCTTTCCTCAGCCGAAACTTCCAATACATCATCATAAAAACCAGGAATAGTTACTTTGCCTTTATCGTCAGTCATAGCTGCAATCATCTTGCTCAAAACATTAATAGGATTGGCAACTGCCCCTCCAAACAATCCTGAATGGAGATCACGGTTTGGACCTGTAACTTCTACCTGCCAGTATGCAAGTCCGCGAAGTCCGGTTGTAATAGATGGAATATCCGGTGCAATCATACCCGTATCTGAAACCAAAATCACATCTGCTTTCAGCATCTCTTTGTTTTCAGTACACCATTTACCAAGATTTGGGGAACCAATTTCTTCTTCTCCCTCTATCATAAACTTCACGTTACATGGCAATGTATCGGTGGCTACCATATACTCAAATGCTTTTGCGTGCATAAAGGCCTGACCTTTATCATCATCAGCACC
>JAOZLR010000461.1 GCA_029934735.1 Bacteroidales bacterium | reverse complement strand
ATACCTTCAGGCAAATTAGAAGTATTTAATTTTATCAATTGTCTTCCTGCATCAAGACTTTGAGTGCTTGTAGAAGCAACTTGTCCAATCTGATTATATATTGAAACAGTAACATTAACTGCTTCTGTCAGATTTAATTCAAGATTTGCATCTCCTGATACAGGGTTAGGATAGATTTCACCCGCAGAAGCTAACCGCTCAAATCCTTCTTTCGCCGACAATACAACACTTGAGGATTTTACTATAAACTCAATGTTTGCCGACTGATTATCGTTGTCAATAGTTAGAATAGCAACTTCAGAAATTTTACCGGGCATTTCAACTTTAAGCTTATAAGTTCCGTACCCAAGGTTCGGGAAGTCAAATAAACCATCTTCATTACTGTTGGTATATGTCAGGGCATTTTCATCCTCATCCATAAGAACTACTGTGATGTTATTTCCGGGGCTTCCTTTGCCTTCACCAATTGTAACAGATCCTCCCACATTTCCTGGTCCTGCGGTATATGTGCCAATTTCAATAAGATTGATATCATATGGATTAGCCGATACACCGAGAGATACTAAAGTCGCATCAAACCAGAATAATGCATCACCAAAATATGTCGGGAAATAGTTAGTAAATTCAGGCGATTGCGGAGTCAGAGAAGCAAGGAGATAATACTCACCTTCAGGCACATTATCAAAAAAGTAAGTTCCTGTTTCCGGTTCAGTCATAACAAACTCATATATAAAAGAGCCTCCGTTCTCCATACCAAACAATCCTACGAGGGCAAAATCAGCCTGATCTCCATTCATATATACTGTACCCATTATCTGCTGACCCATTTGTCCGCTAAGTTCAATATCCTGGCAAGATGTTGCAATGCAAGAATCTGAATTGGGCTCATATGAATATGTTGTCAGGCAAACTGTGAAAACATTGCCAAGTGAAGGATCGAATGTATGTTCAACTTCCTGACCTGTTGCTGTTGTTCCATCTCCGAAATCCCAGGAATAATAGTCAGCCGGAAATGGGAATGATTCACCCATAAAATTGAATGTATAGTCACCTGTTGACTCATACCAGAAAATATTCTCACAATCTCCTCCTGAATTTCCGCCAACCCAAACTTCTTGCATCGAAGTAGCAAAACAAGTATCGACTGTCCCCGGAATAGTCTGTATAGTAGTTAAAGTTACAATAAATATTTCTCCTGTATTAGGATCATAAGTGTGTGTAGCATTTTGCCCGTAACCGGTAGCTCCATCACCGAAATCCCATGAATACAAATCAGCTGAATAAGGATAGGATTCTCCGAAAAATTCAAAAGTTAAGTTATCATCAGTATCATACCAGAACCAGTTTTCGCAGTCACCACTATTGCTAATCCACACTTCCTGCATTGATTCAGCCACACAAGTATCTCCTGAGGCGTCCCATCCTATTGTTGTAAGTGTAACAAAGAATACGCTTCCCATGTTTGGACTAAAAGCATGATCAATCTGCTGACCTGTACCTGTAGTGCCATCACCGAAGTCCCATAAATACTCATAAGCAGGAACAGGTATTGCTTCACCAAAGAAAGTGAATGTGGTATTGTTTACAGGTTGATACCAGAAGAAATTCTCGCAGTCACCTCCTCCACCAGAGCCTATAACTACCTCTTCACAATAGGTATCATAACAATTATTCATAGAATCGCCAAATATTGTAAGGCAAACATAATAAGCACCCTGTATTTCATAAATATGCTCAGGATTTTGATCATTTGAAGATTCTCCGTCACCAAAATCCCACATCCAGAATGTCGGGTTACCAATAGACAGGTCGGCAAATTGTACAACATAAGCTCCTGTTGGCACAGAATCAATTGTGTAATCAAAATCAGCCGTGCAGTTACCTCCACCGGTTCCTACCAAAACTTCTTGTGTTGAAAAAGCAATACAAGAATCGACGGTTCCCGGAATAATATGTAGAGTAGTTAAAGTTACAATAAATATATCTCCTGTATTAGGATCATAAGTGTGTGTACCATTTTGTCCGTTTCCGGTAGCTCCATCGCCGAAATCCCACATCCAGTAATTAGCAGGGAATGGAAGTGATTCACCATTGAATTCAAAAGTGATGTTGTCATTTGTTTCATAAGTAAACCAGTTTTCGCAATCACCCTGAGGAATACTGTCACTACAGATTTCAAAGTCAAAAACAAATGAATTATTTCCAGGGTTGAAATATGCTTCCTGGGCATGTTCTTCACCGATGCAATCAAATGTACCTGCACGGGCCAAACCCTGGCTCGCAACAAGAATTGAATCACTTCCGTAAAATCCGACATCATTAGTATAAAGTTCGAAATCCTGATAAACACCACCTCCCATAATGGATACTAAAACAAGATGATTTTGAATTGGGGCGCCTGTTACATCATCTGTTACATGCCCACTAACGCTCACAACAGCGTCTTGCGAATTAACCATAAAGGTTAGCGCAAGGAAAAACAAAGTAAAACTTAATAATCTTTTCATTTCTGTAAATTTTATAATTAAACAATTTATTGAATTAGCAGTAGTGATTTTGATAAATAATGATTGATGATGACAATTGTTAAAGAACTATAACCATAAGACTATTAATTCCCAAAAGGTTGCCTGA
>JAOZLR010000005.1 GCA_029934735.1 Bacteroidales bacterium | reverse complement strand
GCAAACTCAGCCAATGCCGGTGGAATAGCGCCGGAAGCAAATTTCCATTGGGTTCAGGGAATAGCAACCAGTCGTTTAATATCCCCTGAGGTTGACATGACAGGAATCTCGTCAGCAACTTTTAGTTTTAATCATTACCTTGATGATTATAACCATACTGATTATTCACTTGGCGTAGCAACTACTTCAGGAGGTAGTGGAGTTTGGACAGATGTCTGGACATTAATTCCAACCGGAAATGTTGGTCCCGAGATGGTATCATTTGAGATTACCAATGCAGATATTGGACAGTCTGATTTTCAAATCTGTCTTTATTTTGATGGAAATATGTATAATCTGAATGATTGGTTTATTGATGACATAATCCTGTTTACTCCTTTCAACCTTGATGCAGAAATGGTTTCACTTAACAATCTGCCTTTCACAGGTGGTCCAATGGAAATTACCGGAACTGTTAGAAATTTTGGTTCAACACAAATAAATTCACTTGATATTGACTGGGAGGCTGACGGTGAAATACATTCTACAACCTTTGGCGGACTAGAACTAGAATTTGGAGACACATATGATTTCACTTGTGCAGACCTGTTTGATTTCCCAATTGGCACTTATGAAGTAGTAGTAACTATTACTTCAGTAAATGGAACTACAGATGACAATCCTGACAACAACCAGCTTTCAGAAACCATTAGCGTTATGAGTAACGCTGTTTATAAAAAGCCTTGTATGGAGGAGTTCACTAGTTCGACGTGCGGGCCTTGCGCAGGATTTAACAGTGCACTTACACCCTGGGCTGAAGAGCATGCTGATGATATCACTTTAATTAAGTATCAGATGGACTGGCCAGGCTCCGGAGATCCTTATTATACAGCAGAAGGTGGAGTCAGAAAAGACTTTTACGGTGTTTCAGGTGTCCCATCTTTTTACACTAATGGCTCTTTTACCGGTTCATCCGGAATGGTTCCTACAATGGCACAGGTTATTGCAGCTTATGATGAAGCTATTGCAGAACCAGGATTAATGAGTCTTGTAGGTTCACATACGTTAGATGGAACTGTTATGGATATTACAACTACAATTCTTCCTTTTGCATCTTTTTCCAATGTATCGGTATATATTGTTGTATTTGAGTATATAACTACACAGAATGTTGGAAACAACGGAGAAACCCAGTTTGAGCACGTTATGATGAAAATGGTTCCGGATGCCTATGGCACCTCAGTTAATCTTGAAGACAGAGTACCCTTTACCATCTCTGAGACTGTTGATCTGGCAGGTACAAATGTTGAAGAGTGGGATGATCTGGGAGTAGCTATCTTTGTTCAGGATATGAGCTCAAAAGATGTATATCAGTCAGATTACTCAATAGAAAATGGCACCTTTGCTACTGAAGCCAGATTAGCTTCAATTACAGTTGATGGTGAACCTATTGCTGATTTTGATCCTGATACTTATGTTTATGAAATTGCACTTGCTACCGGAACTGTAGAAATTCCATTTGTAGAAGCGGTACTGATGGATGCAAACGGAACAAAAATAATTGTTCCTGCTAATGAAATTCCGGGAATTACAACTATTGACACCTATGGTGAAGATATTGCCACTCATCTGACTTATGAGGTTAATTTCACAATCGGAACAGGTATTGGCAATGAGGCTTTTGAAGCTGTAAAAATCTATCCTAATCCGACAAACGGAAAGCTTTTCTTTAGAGGTGCTGAAGGAGCTGATGTGAAAATTTATTCTGTAACAGGTTCTTTGATTACAGATATAAAAGATTTCTCAAATAACTCAATTGATCTTTCAGATATGCAACCAGGTGTTTATTACGTATCAATTATTCTTGAAGACAAAACTGTTGTTACAAAGAAAATTAGTTTATTGAAATAAATATTAGTTTGATTTATTCCAACAACAAAACCTAACAGGCTAAACCTGTTAGGTTTTTCTTTTTTATCAAATTCCCTTTTCTAAGTAAGATTCAATTTTCTCAGCATTGTCAAAACATTCATCAATACTCACAAGATCAGGGATAATACCAATTTTCTCAAACATATCTTTTGGTTGTCCATAAATTCTGGTCAGCAGAACATTAATACCTTTTTGCTTCATATCCAGAATGGCCTCTTCCATAGCATACAGGCCGCTTTGGTCAACATAAGGTACTCTATCCATCCTTATTATCACAACTTTGACTGTTGATGGGATAGACTTTATAAGACTTTGAAAACCGGATATCATACCGAAGAACAATGGCCCATCAATGTGTTTTATGTAAACTTTATCTCCAAGCTTTTCCACAAGCCCTTTTTCATCCTTCCAGGCCTCCTCCTTACTAAAATCCTTTAAGGATTTCGCGGTGCTGTTTCCTTCAACTAATTCGGAAGCTTTTATCATAAAGACCAAAGACGAGAGTACCATTCCGGCAGCAACAGCAACCAACAGATCAACAAAAACAGTAAGGCCGAGAACGATAAACATAATAACTGCCTCCGGACGTGGTATATATTTTATGTGTTTGATACCTTTGTAGTCAATTATACCCAGGCCAACCGTTACAAGAATTCCTGCCAGTACAGCATTAGGTATATGCCCGACAAGCTGTCCCAATCCTAGTAATATAGCAGCGAGAAGCAGTCCAGCAATAACCCCTGACAAACGGGTTTTTCCGCCTGAATTAATATTAATAACAGTCCGCATTGTAGCTCCGGCACCCGGTAATCCTCCGATAAATCCGGCAACCATATTTCCAATACCTTGTCCGATAAGCTCCCGATTGCTGTTGTGCTTTGTTTTGGTAATATTATCGGCAACAACAGAAGTTAAAAGTGAATCTATGGCACCCAAAGCCGCTAATGTGGAAGCGTATTCAGCTATTCTAATAAGTGCACTCCAGTTTGCCAAAGCCTTAAGAAAATCAAAACTTACGCTTGGCAATCCTGATGGAATCGCTCCTTTAGAGTTAATTTTCAGAATCAGATCAGCAGGCAACAAATAATAAGCTGCAATCGATACAATCAAAAGCGCCGCAAGTGTGGCAGGTATTTTTTTTGTAACGTAAGGTAACAGGTAGATAATTACGATAGTAACCACCGCGATTCCAACAGAGTAATAGTTGATAATTTCCGGGATTCTACTAATGCTGGCAATAGTCCCAAAAGCTCCTCCTGCCGGGCTATCCGCCCCGATAAACGGAAAAAGCTGGGTTATAATTATTATTACTCCTATTCCACTCATAAATCCTGACACCACCGGATAGGGAATATACTTTATATATTTACCCAATTTCAGTACTCCTAACATTGCCTGCATTAAACCCGCCAGCACGAAGGTTGCAATAATAATCGGCATTGCTGCCTGAAGGCTTCCAGTTTCACTGATAGCTTCTAAAATCAAAACAGCTGAGACTACAGTCATTGGTGCTGTCGGGCCGCTGATCTGGGTTTTGGTACCTCCCAGAATAGCAGCAACTATACCAAGAGCAATTGCCCCGTACAGCCCGGCAACAGCTCCAAGTTCTGTTTGCTCACCAAAGGCCAAAGCCAGAGGCAGGGCAACAATTCCAGCTGTTATTCCTCCAAAAAGATCTCCTTTGATATTTGAAAATAAGCCTGTTTTCCCATTCATAATAATTTGTTTAATTCAATTAATTGCCTGTGAATTTCCAGCACCTGAGGAATAATAAGCTTTGATCCATCATTATAAACAACAAAATCTGAAAGCTCCTCTTTCTTTTTGCTGCTCCACTGATTGTTCATTCTCAACAATACATCTTTTTCCGATACTCCATCACGGGCCATCACGCGTGTAACAGCTAGCTCCTGCAATGAAACAACGGTTATTACCTTATCAAACATTTTGTACAAACCACTTTCAAAAAGAATTGCAGCTTCCTGGATTAGATAGGGAAACCCGGAATGAGATATTGTCCAGTTTTCAAAATCCTTCCTAACCAAAGGGTGCATTAATGAATTCAGAAAAGTGAGTGCATTTTTATCCTTAAAGACCAGTTGAGCAAGCTTTTTCTTATCAACTCCCGAATCATTAAAAATCTCTTGTCCAAACTCCAGAAAAAGGGAATCCTGAACATCACTCTCCCCAAGAAAATGTTTAGCCTCTGAATCAGCATGATAAACAGGCACTCCCAGAGTTTCGAACACTCTGGCGACTGTGGACTTACCACTTCCAATATTGCCTGTCAGGCCAACTTTAATCATTTTTTAAATACTAGATATTCAACTTTTTCAGGATCAACTTTTGTTATTTTAATAAAGGGTGGTGCATTATTTATTTTCACTTTCAATTTTCCCGAATTATTATCGTCATTAAATTCAACACCAATAAAAAACAACTCAGCATCAACCCTTTTAAAATTAGTGAGTGAAACAAGGTAGGTTATTTCAATATTTTCAGGAAAGGTCTTTATTTTCATAGTATCGTTTTCCACAGCTAAAATCGGGACAGTTATACTTGCTTCAGTATATTTTTCAACAACAATATCAACTGTAACCTCCTCTGGAAAAACATTAACTCCGGGATGTAAGGCTGTTTTATCAAGAGGAACTGTGACTGTCACATCCTTATTAATCCCTGATATTTTATCATTAATCGTTAAAATGGAAGTTATCCCTTCTATTTCATCCATACTCCCGGCAACTTCAACACTATCAGGAGAGAATCTGATGCTGTCAACCAACTGATACATTTTCTCATAATCAAGAGAGAGGTTCGGAATAACCCTGACCATTTTTCTTGCCAGCGACTCAAAGGCTATTTCAATCACCGCAGGAGACACTGAAACCATCTTTTCGGAAAGGTTTAAACGATTCTGCATTCTATCGGACAAGTCTGATGTATTAATCAGAACTTCGTATCTTTTATCATCAATCTTTCTCAGCTTTGAATTTCTTAAATCAATTTCAACGGGTCTTTTCCTGGTCAGGTATTTCAAAATTGCAAGTTCAAAACCACCCGAAGTTACTCTAAAAGATAAGATACTATCCGGCGAATTGGTTAGTACCAGATCATTAGGCAGATTTTTATACTCAATCGGATATTCAATAGTCCCATAATAGTTCTTTGACAGACCTATCAAGAACCATAAAAACACAGATATCCCGAGACAAACCAGAAAAACATAAATCCGATTTCTGAAATGTTCATCTTTCGGCTCTTTGGCGCTACGAATCAATTCATTTAAACCGAATTTCAAAATATAATGCTTTTGATTTTACATTTATTCTTTAAACCAAAAAAGGGTATTAATCTTTAACATAAGACACAAAGCTGCTACTTTGCCTGTCCGATCTGTGAAGCAGAGTCCATTGCAACTGCAGATTTTTCAACCTTTAATCTGATCTGACCTTCAATTTCAATGGTGAAGGTTGTCTCTTTTACATCTACAATTTTACCATGAATACCACCAATGGTAATTATCTTATCACCTTTCTTCAAAGCAGCTCTGAATTTTTTTTGATCCTTTGTTTTTTTCATCTGCGGACGAATGAAAAACAGATAAAAAACAAGAATGATTAATACAAGCGGCAGAAAACTCATTAGTCCTCCACTCTCCTGCCCCTCAGCAGAAGGCATAAATAGTAAAATGTTCATTAAATTTGTCATATCAATAGATTTAAAAAGTTATTTATTTCGGTGTAATAACCATTACCTTTATTCTAAGGACTTCTATATCAGGCTGGCAGTTTGAAACCACCGTTATTGTTTTATTCTGAATGCCCTTACGTCCTTCACTGTCGAAAGTAACCCTCAACGATTTTTTCTCGCCTGGCTTAATAGGTTCTCTTGGAAATTCAGAAGCAGTACATCCACAACTAGTGTTCACCCTTGTAATCAGCAAATCGCTTTTCCCGACATTCTCAAATTTAAAATTAAATGTTACTTTTTCACCCTGCATAACTTTTCCAAAGTCATGAATCTCTTTATCAAATTCGATAACGGGCAAATCACTCATTTTCTCCTTACCTGAAGCTGTTTTTGGATTGTTCACAAGGTCTGTTGACAAATTATTCCCATTGTTATCACCACATCCGGTCAACAAAAACAAAAGAATTCCGATAAAAGCAAAATATCTCATTATACCATAATTATTATTAGCGTGCAAAATTAAAAAATAAACTAACACGAAAGGAGAACTTAATTATTTTGAGTTAGAATCATTTCACTATTTTGTTGGTTGTAAAAAAATCTATATTATACTTTAGCATAATTCTTTAAACCAAAAACCAGACAGCTTGAGTTTTTCAATTAAGATTTATTTGCAATTTATAATCTATAATTTGCAATTTTATCTTAGGTTTGTACAAATTTATCCAATTATGCGAATCTATCTTATCGGGTATATGGGAAGCGGAAAAACCACTACCGGAAGAAGACTGGCTAAAAAGCTGGGGTGCAAATTTATCGACCTTGATGAAATGATAGAAGAAAAATACCATATCACCATCCCCACCCTCTTTGACAAATATGACGAAGACGCATTCAGGTTACTTGAGAAGAAGACTCTTTCAGAAACATTTAATACAGACAATACTGTAATCTCGACGGGTGGAGGAAGTCCCTGCTTTTTTAATAATATGAAAAAGATGAATACCAATGGGATTTCTATTTACCTAAGAATGAACAGCAAGTCACTTATTGATCGCCTTTTAAATGCAAAACGAAAAAGACCATTAATTACCGGAAAAAGCCCTGAAGAACTGTTATCATTTATCACATCCCACCTGAAATTGAGAGAACCTTTTTATTTGAAAGCCAAAATTATAGCAAATGGAGAGGAATTGGACATAGATTGGCTGGTAAAACAAATAGCAGATTACAATGATACCAGTATAAAATAAAAGGTTTTTTTCACATAGTTTCAAATATTTTTTTACTTTTAAAGCCTGAAAGAAAAAGCGCAATTATGGAATCTTATCGTAAAGAGCTGTGGCACAACACTCCCACCAGAAGACAACTGGTAAACATAACACACCAAGTACAGGAATGCATTATTGAGAGCGGCATCAAAGAAGGGCTTTGCCTTGTTAATGCGATGCACATAACCTCAAGCATCTTCATCAATGATGATGAAAGCGGGCTGCATCATGACTATGAGGTCTGGCTCGAAAAACTTGCACCCGAAAAACCCTACTCACAGTATCGCCACAATGGATTTGAAGATAATGCCGACGCTCACTTAAAAAGAACGGTTATGGGCCGGGAAGTTGTAGTTGCAGTTACAAACGGACAACTGGACTTTGGCCCATGGGAGCAAATTTTCTATGGAGAATTTGATGGCAAACGCAGGAAAAGAGTCCTTGTGAAAATTATCGGAGAATAATTATAACTGAGGATTGCTCATATCAAAATAATTACAGTAAAATCATTATTATATGAAGAATAAATTTACTCTCTTTTTTCTGATTCTTATTTCCCTCTATTCCTGTGAAGATGACTTTGTTTCGATAGCAGACTGGGAGGAGCAATACGCAGCATATTGCACCCTGAATATTAAGGATACGGCACAGTATGCCAGAGTAAACAGAATATTTCTTACAAGCGGTGATCCTTATTCTTCGGTAATAATTGGAGATTCTGTAAATGTTGACACGAGTGCTATTCAGGTTTTACTTCAGATGTGGAAAGGAGGAGAGCAGGTTGACTCCATTATTTTAAAACCCTCAACTGACTTTCAAAAAGAGGATGGGATATTTTCCTCTTCAGGGTATTACACATATAAAACAATGGAAATTCTTGAATATAATTACGATTACAAGCTTGTGGTTAAAAATACAGAAACCGACTATTCAATGGTTGGCGAAACTCAAATTCTTGGCACAAGAAATCTCGAATATGCTTTCAAAGAGTCGAAGTTCTTTAACGCAGCTCAATATCAGAATTATGCCGAGCAATTACAGGAATATAGTGGTTCCCTGCTACCAAATCAGTTTGAGAAAAGGATTACCCGACTGCTCTACTATGAATATACTGACACGGATACATTGATGAAAGTATTAGACTGGCGGCCATACTACGACAGTGTTGGAAAAGACGGAAAAGATAATCAGTTGCCCCCTGAGTTTTACATGTATATGGGTGAGAATATTCCTGTTGATCCAAATATAAAAAGAAGAGCAGTTGCAGTTGATAAAATGCTTGTAATAAACGATGAAGAACTTGAAATTTACATTCAGATAAGCAACGCTGCCAATTCATCCCATCATAATCCTTCATACAGCAGCTATGACAAAGGAGCGGGTATTTTTGCCTGTCGCTATTATTATACTTTCTTTGGTATGAAGCTAAAAGATGCAACATTACATGAAATATCATGGGGGCAATACACAACTAATTTACGATTTGCAGACGAAAACGGAGAATGGCATTAATTATGAAAAATATTATGAAAATTTCGATCGTAATAATTCTTCTGAGCCTTACAGGCCTGTCAACATTTGCGCAGGATTGTATTGTTAAAGGAGTTGTGGTTGACAAATCCACATCTGAGCCTTTACCTTATACAAATGTTTACATAAAAGAAACTCAGCAGGGATCACTGACTGATGACCATGGTTATTATATCATCTCAAAAATAAAACCCGGAGATTACATACTTGTTGTATTCAGCATTGGATATGATTCTATTTCTGAAAATATTCATCTTGCGGAAGGTAGTGTACTAACGAAGAACTTCAACATCTCAGGCAAAGCATACAACCTGCAGGAGGTTAGTGTAAGCGGTGAGAGAGCTGATAATATTTCAAAGGTTAAGGTATCGGAAATAAAAATTATACCTACTGATATTGAAATGACACCTTCAATTGCCAGTATGCCGGACATTTCGCAACATCTTCTCACTCTGCCCGGAATTATTTCAACAGGAGATGTGGGAGGTCGGTTGTATATCAGGGGTGGAGCTCCTATTCAAAACAAAACCACACTCGACGGTGCAATTATTTACAGCCCAATGCACTCTATCGGACTATTTTCGGTTATTGACATTGATGCTGTACGAAATATGAAAGTATTTACCGGCGGTTTTGGTGCAGAATATGGTGGTTCTATCTCATCTGTTATGGATATTACTACAAGAAATGGTAATGTTTCAAAATTTTCAGGCAAAGTTGATGTTTCAACTATTGCCTCCAAAGTCCTAATTGAAGGGCCAATTATTAAAAAGAAATCTGCTGACAAGCCCTATATGTCATTTATGTTATCAGCAAAGGGATCATATCTCGAACAGGCAAAAGATGTCTTTTACAGTTACATCGACCGTGAATTACCTTACACTTTTACCGACTTTTATGGAAAACTGTCTTTCTTTGCCAGCGATGCTTTTAAAATTGATCTTTTTGGATTCCTGTTTAATGACAGGGTACAATACACAAACTCACCACTTTCATATTCATGGAAGTCATCCGGCTTTGGTGGCCGCATGACAGCTATGCCAAAACACTCAACAAGCATTGTGGAGATATCATTTGCCGGTTCAAATTATTCAATGAGTTTTGATGAGACGAATTATTCACCCCGCACTAGTGAGATAAGTTCAGGAAATTTCGGGCTTCATATCACAAACTATACAGGCGAAAGTTATTTTAAATATGGAGCCGAAGTTGTAACACTTAAAACCAATTACCTGTTTTACAGCACGGATTACAACGATACCGAACAACAGCAGAACTCGTCAGAATTGTCAGGTTATGTTACATTTCATGGTAAATTTGGGAAACTGATTATTGAGCCCGGATTCAGAGTTAACTGGTACACCACTTTGTCAAAGATATTTCCCAGCCCTGTTTTGGCCGCAAAATTAAACGTAACCGAGAAATTCAGGCTGAAACTTGCAGCAGGTATATATTCGCAAAATTTGCTAAGTGCAACATCAGATATGGATATACTCAACTTTTTCAAGGGATATCTTTCGGCGCCTGTTAACCTTGTTGATAGGTTTAACGGAGAACCGGTTGAAGATCAACTTCAAAAATCACAACATATCATTCTTGGAACAGAAGTAGATATTGGAAAATATGTCTTTTTAAATCTCGAAGGATACCTTAAGAATTATCCCCAGCTTATTGGATTTAACAACAAAAAGCTTGTAGATGAAGAGTATGCTGAGAATCTGCCAGAAGTTCTTACAAAGGATTTTGTTGTAGAAACAGGAAAATCATACGGAGCTGAACTGTCGGGCAAGTATGAAGATGCAATAAAGATATTTAAGTTTACTTATACTTATGCCATTGCCAAAAGGTCATATGAAGATGCATTCGGGGAGATGATTGAGTATTACCCTCATTACGACAGAAGGCACAACTTCAATGTTATGGCAACCGTTTTTGCCGGAGATAAAAACCAATGGCAGTTTAATGCCAGGTGGAATTTCGGTACAGGATTTCCTTTTTTCAAAACCACAGGTTACTATGAATTTATCAAACTTGATGAAAATGAAGTTAATAACTACCTGACACAAAACGGAGATATGCGTATTCTGCTTGGCGATGAATCTGATCAGGGAAGACTGCCAAACTACCACCGCCTGGATATCAGTGTTAAGAGAAGTTTCAGGTTTAAAAACAACAGTACGCTCGAAGCCGAATTCAATATAGTAAATGTCTATAACCAGAAAAATATTTTCTATCAGGACAGGATTACAAATGAGACAATCTATCAATTGCCGTTTCTACCCGGATTGAGAATTGGTTACTATTTTTAAAAAAATAATTTGTATCTTTGACACTGGTTATTTTCAGTTATTTTTTTTGTAATGAGCAAAGGTACAAAGCCGTCTAAAAAATCAATCTTAATATTACCCATAGAGCAATTAATAATTGCCCTCATATTCCTGTTAAGTATTCAAAGTATCTTTGCAGAAGATCAAATTCAGCAGCTTGAAAGCAAGCTCATAAACCTGCCTGATGATACTGTAAAAGTAAATGTATTAATCGAATTAGGTGAGCATTATTGTAGTAAAGATAATGATAAAGCACTGTTGTTTCTTCAGGAAGCATTTACAATATCAACATCTCAAGACTATACAGAAGGTATTGGAAAAAGCCTTTTGTGGCAAGGCCGTGTCTACTATTACAAAGATGACTATCCCCTTTCTGTCAAATATCTTGACAAGGCAGAAAAGACGCTAAAAACCACAGACGAACTGGATGACCTCGCTTTCCTCTATTTTGCAAAAGGAGAAATTTGCAAAATCCAGGGTGATTACATTCATGCGATGGAGATGTACAAAGCCGCCATTGACCTTACTGAAAAGACAGGTAACCTTAAGCTAATGTCATCATACTATAATAGTATGGGAATGGTGCTTCTCAACAGAAATAATCCACAAAAAGCTTTGGATTATTTCCGGGAAACTCTCTTAATAAAGGAGCGTATTAACGACCAACAAGGAATCTCAAACACCTTATCTTGTATTGGAAAAACATACGAAAAATTGAGATTATTTGACTCCTCTTTAATATTTTACAATCAAGCATTAAAAATAAGCACCAACCTTAAAATACCGAGGGCAATCGCCAGCTCAGAATATAAGATAGGCGGGGTACTAATATTGATGGGCAAGTATGAGGAGGCAGAAGAATCATTGGAAATTGCATTGAAAAACTTTACGGGGCTGAAGGAAAAAACCGGCATCATCATTACAAATCTGAGATTGGCAGTTACCCATAGCAGGCAGGGCAAACCGGATGCCATTGAAATAGCCAACAATGCGTTGGAGATGGCCAGGATAATTAATAATCCAAACTTAATCAGCCATGCTTACAAAATTTTATCTGAGATCTACGCTTTCAACAACAATTATAAAAAATCTTATGATTACCTGATAAAACACAAAATTCTTCAAGACAGTTTGTTTAATACCGAAAAGGAAAGGGTGTTGACTGAGATGGAAACAAAATTCCAGCTAGAGAAAAAAGACAACGAAATACAATTTCTAAAGAGCCAAACCGAAGTTCAGCGAAAGAACAATATTTTGCTCATTATTTTAATTATTGTATTTGCAGGTGCAATTATGCTTCTATTTTTTCTATTCAGACTTAAATCAACAGCATTTAAGCGACAACAGAAATTAATGGCACAGGAGAGTATTATTCATAGTCAGGAAAATGAGATCAACGAGAAGGAAAACCTGATTTTGCAGGAACAATTAGAGTCGAAGAACAGGGAACTTGCTTCAAAAGCTTTAGAAATGCTTCGATTCAATGATACCATTTCTATTATTATTGAAAAACTGGAACATCTTAATGGCATAATGGATAATAATCCGGAAGTAAAAAAGCATACAAGAGATATTATTCATGAGCTTGAAAATCAAACAAAGCAAAATATCTGGAATGAATTTGATAAGATTTTTAAGAATATTCATTCCGGGTTTTACGATAAACTCCTTGAGATATGCCCTGATCTGACAGCTACAGAAATAAAAATTGCTGCCCTTCTAAAACTTAATCTTACTACAAAAGAGATTGCTTCCATTACTTTTAAATCAGAAGGAGGCATTAAAACTACTCGCTATCGGTTGAGAAAGAAACTGAGCCTTTCCTCTGACGAAAATCTGGTTCCATTCCTTATGAAATTATAATGGTACAATTATATAATGGTGTAATGAGATAATGGTACAATTATGTAATGGTGTAATGAGATAATGATGCAATTATGTAATGATGCAATGATAAAATTATGTAATGTAAGGTAATTTATGCTTTAGCAGATTCAAACATTCCTACTTAATATCAATCAGTTACACGGATTGTGACTTTTTGAAACACCCCCTGTTACTTTTATGCGACCTGTTAAATTTTGAAACTGCTATAAGGTCATGCTATTTTTGCTGGCAAATATCATCAATGATTGCATGAAAGACAAAAACCAAAATACGACTAAAAAAAAGAAGACAACGAAAAAAAAATCGGAGGATGATTCAATTTCCGAACTTAAAAAGAAAATAAAGCATCAAAAAGATGCATTAAATAAAATCATTAAAAACTATACAAAATGAAAAAATTTACTTTATTATTTATTTCAGTTTTTGCGTTGCAGGCTCTGTTTTCACAACCTACGCTAACAAGTAATCTTAATTTTACTATTGGTGATACTTATCGATATGACATGTACCATGAAGTAACAAACATCGAACCCGGCCCTGGAGGGACAAATATGGTTTGGGACTTTGCTAATGTCACAGGACCTACCTATATTGAGGGTTATGGAGGAATTTGTGTTGATCCGACAACAACACCATTTGCTGACTCAGCCGCAGTTGCCAACGCTAATATTTGCTTAAGGAATGAAGAAACTCCTGAAGAAAGCCCTTATCAATATATTGAAAGTAATAATTCCTCACAGGAACTTCTTGCTATGGGATTCTTAGGAGGTGGAAGTTTTAATTTTACTACCTATACGAACCCACAAACAATAATTGAGTACCCTTTTACTTATGGTGACAGTTTCGATGATACATGGGAACTCATTATGTATTCCCCTGATATGGGTTATTACTTCAATCGTGATTCAGCAATAGTAACAGTTGAAGCTGATGCTTATGGAACAATTACAACACCTGTCGGGGTGTTTCAAAATGCATTGCGTATAAAAACAACAACAACAGATTACTCCTGGACCAATTATGATGGAACCGGATGGATTTCAAATGGCTCATTCACTGATATTTCATATCAGTGGTATGCGCCAGATATTAAAATTCCTGTGATGTCTATTAGCGAAATAGAATATTTACCCGGTTATATAGCATCGTATCTTGTTGAACATAATTTTTCAGTTGGAATTGAAGAGATGGCAGATATGCATCTTAAAATATTTCCAAACCCAACAACAGACAGGGTGACCATTAAAACAGATAAAATAATTAGTCATGTCAGAATCTGCTCTTTAAATGGTCAGGGAGTAGATATACATAAATTGAAGGCAAACAAAACCAATCAAATATCAATTGATTTAAGTAAGTATCCAGAAGGAATTTATTTAATAGAGGTTGGTTTTGATGATGGCAATGTTAGGAGAGAAAAGATAGTTAAACAATAATAGATGTTGTAAAAACACCCTCTTCAACCTGACAATATTAGTGTAGAATAAAGCACAAATATTGTAAATATCAATTAAGCGGCGCACCGGCTCACATATGCTGGTGCGCTTTTATACTTTGAGACCTTTGCTAGGCAAAACTATAATTATAGTTCATAATATCAGGGTCAAGTTAATTTTGTGGGGGGAGTGTTATATTTTCTCATCCTCACAATTTCCAAGAAACCCGAGCCCTGAGAAGCTACAAAGAACATAAAAACTTAATGCCATAGAAAAATCCACTATTCCTGAATTTAATGATTTATTGGTCAATTTAATAACATAATATATGACCAATATATAAAACATATAAGGTAATGATTCTAAAGAATCCCGTAGGGATTTAATGTTGGTAGCCCCGTATGAGCGAAGCGAAATGCGGGGTGAATTACGAAGAACAAAGACGGTTTTGGCGCTATTTTTGAATCCTGAAATTGCAACTCCTGACGGACATCGGAAGTAAAAATTGTGACAAAACCAGATTAGATAAAATGTAGTTCATAATAACATCAAATAAATAGGATTTTATTATTAATCCCCAACTTTTCAACCTGAGCCGTCACTATTTATCTTAGTCTTTACGTTTCAGCAACATAACATTCTCAACATGATGCGTTTGCGGAAACATATCCACTGGCTGGCTTTTTTCAATTGAATATTTTTCACTTAAAATGGCAGCATCGCGGGCTTGTGTAGCAGAATTACAACTAACATAAATGATTCTGTCCGGGGCAACCTTCATTATCTGCCTTACAACTTTCTCGTGCATTCCTGATCGCGGCGGATCAGTAATGATAACGTCAGGCCTGCCATTTTTCTCAACAAACTCATCATCCAAAAGCTTCAGAATATCTCCGGCATAAAAAGTTGTATTGTCTATTTTATTCAACTTTGAATTTTCGATTGCATCTTCGATTGCAGATGGTACAGACTCAATACCGACAACCTTTTTAGCACTATGCGCTATGAAATTTGCAATAGTACCGGTACCGGTATAAAGGTCGTAAACAATCTCATCCCCTTTTAAATCAGCATACTCACGAGCAACTTTATAAAGTTTGTAAGCCTGAACAGGATTTGTCTGATAAAATGACTTTGGCCCTATCATAAACTTCAGACTTTCCATCTCTTCGGTAATATATGGCTTTCCATTATATAATTTTGCCTCAAGGTCGTAGGTTGTATCATTACTTTTGGGGTTAATAATATACATCAACGAGGTTATCTCGGGGAACTGCTGACTTAGATAGAACAATAATTCAAAAACTGTAGCACCATCCTCATAATTCACCACAAGGATAACCATCACCTCCCCCGTTGTAGTAGTACGAATTATCAGGTTTCTGAGGAAGCCTTCTCTTATTTTAACATTATAGTAATCAAGATTGTGCTCATCGGCATATTTCTTAACAGCAAGGCGTATTGAATTGGAAGGTTCGGGTTGAAGATAACAATTTTCGATATTCAGAACCCTGTCATACATTCCGGGAATATGAAAACCGATTCCGTTCATATTAATATCCTTAAAATCTACATCTTTTGAATAATCAGTAAGCCAGCGCTGGTTAGAAAAAGTATATTCAAGTTTATTACGATAAAAATACTGACTCTCTGATGAAAGTATCGGGAAAAACTGCTTCACTTCAAGATGCCCTATTCTTTTCAAATTCTCTTCAACCTGCTTCTGTTTATACCGCAACTGGCTTTCGTATTTCATATTCTGCCATTTGCACCCGCCACATAGTCCGAAGTGCTCGCACCTCGCTTCAGTTCTCTCATCCGAATAGCTGTGAATGGCAGTTGCCCTGCCCTCCATATATGACTTTCTTTTCTTTGTAACTTTTACATCAACAACATCACCAGGCACTACCCAGGGCACAAAGACCACTTTTTCGTCAACTCTGCCAACCGCCTTACCCTCTGAGCCGGTATCAATAATCTTAACATTTATAAATACCGGCAAATCACTTCTTTTCTTACGACCCATATTTTTACTTTTTTGCAAAACT
This sequence comes from Bacteroidales bacterium, assembly GCA_029934735.1. Taxonomy (GTDB): domain Bacteria; phylum Bacteroidota; class Bacteroidia; order Bacteroidales; family JAADJA01; genus JAADJA01. The sequence continues at coordinate 8,874 of JAOZLR010000005.1, read as the reverse complement.
ATATAATTCCAGGGAGGTTGAGCGATAATTTGTAAACCATATCATAATTTATTAATTATTGTATCTGATATATTTCAAATTTATTATACCTTTACACGTAAATTTAAAAAATCAAATCCTATGGAAAATACTACGGTTAATCAACAAAGCAACTACTCCATTGTCAGAACCTATGCAGGTTTCTGGTGGAGATTTTTAGCAATAATAATTGATGGAATTGTCCTTTCAATAATAGGAGGGATTTTCCTTCTCCCTATAATGGGGCTTTTTGGCCTGTCATTATCAAATATGATGGATTTTGATGAAATGTATGATGAACAACTTCCATTTGCCATTGCAGCAGCAGGATCCATAATTTCTATTGGTCTAATTTATCAGGCCATTACCTGGCTCTATTACGCCCTTTTTGAATCATCAAAGTATCAGGCAACTCCTGGCAAATTAATGCTCAACATAAAGGTAACCGATATGGAAGGTAACAAAATCAGTTTCGGCAGGGCAACCGGCCGTTATTTTGGAAAAATCATTTCACAAATGATTTTCTATATTGGATTCATTATGGCTGGTTTTACCTCAAAAAAACAGGCACTGCACGATATGATGGCAGGATGTCTTGTCGTTAAAGAGGACAGGGTTTTTAAAGGTTAGAAGTTATTGCACAGGGCATCCCTAGCTCCTCCGCTAAAGCTTCGGCGGCACGCGGACGGGATTTCACAATTTGTGTCTTTGTAACCCTGCACTACCATACAGGGTTGCAAACAGGTATTCCCTACGGGAAGTTCTTTAATTATAACAAACATACAGTCCCGAAGGGACGACCTATTTGTAGCACCGGATGCAATATGCCGAGGCTTGCGAAGGTATATCAGTCCGGTGAAAGAAATGAAAACAAAAACAGTAGTCCCATAAGGGACGACCTATATAATTGACAGGCAACAAATAAATAAATAAAAAAATGAAAATATTACCCATAGAAAATATCAGAGAGGCAGATGCTTATACTATTAAGCACGAACCTATTGCCGATATTGACCTAATGGAAAGAGCGGCTACTCAACTGTTTGAATGGATAAGCAGGGAAATTGACTCCTCACATCCTGTAAAAACATTCTGTGGACTTGGAAACAATGGAGGTGACGGCTTTGCAGTCAGCCGGATGCTTGCCAATGCCGGGTACAAGGTTATTGTCTTCGTTGTGTGCTACTCAGATAAAATGTCTCCAAGTTGCAAAACAAACTACGAGAGAATTAAGAATACTAAGAATGCAACCATTATTAAGCTTTACGAAAACGATGAACAACCAGGGTTAGAGAAAAATGACATAATCATTGATGCTATTTTTGGTTCAGGATTAAAAAGGCCGGTAAAAGGATTCATTGCAACGGTCATTGATAATATTAACAAAAGCCGGGCGTCAGTAATTTCCATTGATGCACCTTCAGGCTTTTTCTGCGACACAACCAATACAACCAATGACGGGGCAATAATCGAGGCAAATGCTACACTAACATTTCAATTCCCAAAATACGGATTCCTTTTCCCCGAAAATGAAAACTTTGCAGGAAACTGGCAAGTGCTTCCAATAGGCCTTCATCCTGATTTCATCAATGATGTTAAAGTTGACAGCTTTTTAATTGAGTCATCAGAGCCAATCGGCATTCGTAAAATGAGGACTAAATTCTCACACAAAGGTACGTATGGTCATGGACTGCTGATCTCCGGAGGTTATGGAAAGATGGGTGCTGCTGTACTCGGATCAAAGGCTGCATTACGTGCAGGTGCCGGGCTTATCACCACACACATCCCTGCCAAAGGCTATACAATCTTGCAGACTTCAGTACCTGAAGCAATGGTAAGTATCGATATTGATGAGCGCATTTTTTCTGAAGTTCCGGATCTTTCAAAATATAATACTATAGCTGTCGGACCAGGAATAGGAACAGACAAACAAACTGCAAAAGCGCTGAAACTGCTTATACAAAATACCGATATTCCTATAATTTTTGATGCTGATGCCATAAACATATTAGCTGAAAATAAAACCTGGATATCATTTATTCCTCAAAACAGTATATTCACACCACATCCGAAAGAATTTGAAAGGCTGATTGGTAAATCCTCTGACGATTTTGAAAGAAATAAAATGCAGCGGGAGTTTTCAATCAAACATAATTGCTTTGTAATTCTGAAAGGAGCTCATACAGCCATTACAACCCCTGCAGGAAACTGCTACTTCAACACAACAGGAAATCCAGGAATGGCCACAGGTGGCAGCGGTGACGTTCTAACCGGAATACTTCTCGGATTGCTGGCCCAGGGATACTCACCATTCGAGACATCTTTACTTGGAGTTTACATACACGGGCTTGCAGGTGACATTGTAGTTGACAATATGGGATATGAAGCGTTGATTGCAGGTGATATTATTGCAAATATCGGAGGAGCTTACAAACTATTGGATAAATAAGTCATAGTATTGCTAAGGATAACTTTTTATAAATAGTTATGTTTTAGCACTGGGATTTGTGCTTTTATTGCTTCCCCTCTCTCTATGCTACTTTATTTATCTCAGGAATATCCTCTTCAACCCTGAGATTATCAATAATAAAGGTTTGACGTTGAGGTGTATTTTTACCCATATAGAAAGAAAGTATCTCCTTAATGGAAGATTCACGTTGAAGTAATACGGGTTCAAGACGGATAGAAGAACCGATAAAATGCTTGAACTCATCCGGCGAAATTTCACCAAGTCCTTTAAAACGTGTTATCTCAGGTTTTGGCCCAAGTTTTTTTATTGCACTCACTCTTTCCTCTTCCGAATAGCAGTATTCAGTTTTTCTTTTATTCCTGACCCTGAACAAGGGCGTTTGCAAAATATAGAGATGTCCTGCTTTGACAAGATCAGGATAAAACTGAAGGAAAAAAGTCAATAGTAACAACCTGATATGCATCCCGTCAACATCAGCATCAGTTGCAATCACAATATTGTTATAACGCAAATTTTCAAGTCCATCATCAATATTTAGTGCTGACTGTAACAGATTGAACTCCTCATTCTGATAAACAATCTTCTTACTCAGGCCGAAGCTATTAAGAGGCTTACCCTTAAGGCTAAAAACAGCTTGAGTATTTACATTCCTTGATTTTGTAATTGAGCCACTCGCCGAATCACCCTCAGTTATAAATATTGTAGTTTCGAGTCTTCGTTCGTGGTTTATGTTGTAATGCACTCTACAGTCTCTAAGTTTTTTATTATGCAAGCTAACTTTCTTCACACTTTCACGTGCCAGTTTCTTAATACCAGCCATCTCTTTTCTCTCTTTCTGCGATTGCAATATTTTATGGTGCAATGCCTCAGCTGTTTCTTGGTTTTTATGCAGAAAATTATCGAGATTACGTTTTACAATATCATTCACATAATTCCTGATAGTCTGACCACCCGGCTCCATAAGTTGTGATCCGAGTTTCGTTTTTGTCTGCGACTCAAACACAGGCTCCTGCACTTTTAACGAAATTGCGGCAGCTATGCTTGCCCTGATATCACTTGTATCAAAGTCCTTTCCATAAAATTCTCTGATAGTTTTAACAATTGCCTCCCGAAATGCAGCCTGATGAGTTCCACCCTGAGTAGTATGCTGGCCATTAACAAAAGAGTAATACTCCTCGCCATACTGCTTTGAGCTGTGCGAAAAAGCAAACTCAAGATCTCCTTCTTTAATGTGTATTATCGGGTAAAGTATCGGGCCGTTCCCGTTTATAGTTCTCTCCAGAAGATCTTTGAGGCCGTTTTTAGCTTGAAACTTCTGGCCGTTATATGTTATGGTAAGCCCATTGTTCAGAAAAACATAGTTCCACAGAAGCTTATCAACATATTCCGGAATATAGTGATAATTTCCAAACAGCTCTGCATCGGGAGTAAAAGTAACCAGTGTCCCGTCTCTATCATCTGTATTCTGAATTTTATAATCCTTGACAAGATCTCCCCTGGAGTACTCTACAATCTTTGTTTTCCCTTCCCTCATAGATTTTGTAAGGAAATAAGAGGAAAGAGCATTGACAGCTTTTGAGCCAACGCCATTCAGACCAACAGCCTTTTTAAAAACTTTGGAATCATATTTTGCACCGGTATTGATCTTTGAAACACAGGCATTAACCTTTCCAAGAGGTATTCCACGGCCGTAATCGCGAATAGTTACAGTCTTATCCTGAATTGCAACTTCAATTACTTTGCCATAATCCATTACAAACTCATCAATGGAATTATCAATCACCTCCTTTATAAGTACGTAAATACCATCATCCTGCGATGCACCATCACCAAGTTTACCTATATACATCCCGGGGCGCATTCTGATATGCTCACTCCACTCAAGCGACCGCACATTATCTTCTGTGTACTTCTCAGACATTTTGCTTATTTCATTTTGCGGCAAAATTAAACAAAGAAACCTTTGCATAATAAGGGCTACAGGAAAAGTTATCAAGAATTTTGCTGTTGATATCTTTATCTCATATCCACAACCTCAAGATCCGGATAGTCAGCAGTGTCAAAAGTAAAGTCAGAATCCTTAATTTCAACATCAGGGGTAAACTTATTTATAACATACGAATAGCTGCTGCCACTATTGTCAAATATGGTAAAGTCGAGGATTTCAAGTTTATCCTTATCAATAATAATCCTTACCTTCGAGAAGTTCTTACCCTCATTAGGAGTCATATCAATTACATAAACATCAGTTCCGTACTGGAAGGTCTCTTTAACAAACTTAGATTTGTAATCCTTCTGGTAAGAAGAAAAAAGGTTATTGGGTGTTATCGACTCATCATTATCTTCAACAGTGTTTATCTGCACCTCATCAGCATCTTCAATATATGTCCAGACCGTTTCACCATCACATATTATTTCCTGCCCGGCAATTTCCAGATTATATTTATCACCCGACACTACCAGCACACCATCTTTACTCTCATCAATACCAGCCTCCTTGTTTTGCATTTTGTATGTAAATTCGGCCTTGAACGATTTGTATGCTTCTGTCTTTTGGGAAACCTTATCAAGTATTTCTCTTGATTTCTTATCTCCTTTTTCTGTATCCTGTGCAAAAAGTGCAGGAATAAGTGCAATGGCAATCAGTATAGTAATTATTTCTTTCATCTGTTCTGTTTTAAACATTCCTTGTTTTAGGATAATCAAATCTATATAAAGCTTAATTAGAATATTTCATGATTCTCAAGCACCTCTGTCATCCAAATCCTTCAAATATTGTTCCAAAGCCATCTCATTGGCAACTCTGACTTCTCTCGCTTTACTTCCTTCAAAAGGACCGACAATTCCCGCAGCCTCAAGCTGATCAATAATTCGACCGGCACGATTGTATCCCAACTTCAATTTTCGCTGCAACAAAGAAGTAGAGCCTTGCTGAGTCTGTACAATTATTTTAGCAGCATCTTCAAAAAGGCTATCTCTTTCTGACGGATCATACTCAGCGGGGCCATCATTCTCCTCATCTGCATATTCAGGCAAATGGAAAGCATCAGGATAGGCACGTTGCGAGCCAATAAATTCTGTGACCTTATCAATTTCAGGAGTATCGACAAAAGCACACTGCAGACGTATCATATCACTTCCTGTTGCCAGAAGCATATCACCGCGACCTATAAGCTGATCAGCACCTCCACTGTCGAGAATTGTCCTCGAATCTATCTTTGAAATAACCCGAAAAGCAACTCTTGCCGGAAAATTAGCTTTTATTGAACCTGTAATGATATTAACGGATGGACGTTGTGTTGCAATAATAAGATGAATACCCACAGCCCTTGCCAACTGTGCAAGCCTCGTGATGGGCACTTCAATTTCCTTTCCTGCTGTCATTATCAAATCAGCAAATTCATCAACCACAAGCACAATATACGGGAGGAATCTGTGTCCGTGTAGCGGGTTAAGCTTTCTGGATTTAAACTTTACATTATACTCTTTTATATTTCTGACCTGTGCATCTTTAAGTAGTTCGTATCTGTTATCCATCTCTATACCCAGCGAATTAAGAGTACGAACCACCTTCCTGGTATCTGTAATAATAGCCTCCTCCGAATCAGGCAATTTTGCTAGATAGTGCCTTTCAATTTTTGAGTAAAGTGTGAGTTCCACTTTTTTTGGATCGACAAGAACAAACTTTAACTCTGACGGATGGCGCTTATAAAGCAGTGATACAATAATGGCATTAAGGCCGACAGACTTTCCCTGACCTGTAGCACCAGCCATAAGCAGGTGTGGCATTTTTGTAAGATCGGCAACAAAGCTTTCATTGGCTACTGTTTTCCCAAGCCCAAATGGAAGTTCATAATTCTTATGCTGAAATTTCTCAGAACTGAGAACAGACTTCAGGGAAACGATATCGGGATTTTCATTAGGTACTTCTATTCCAATTGTCCCTTTACCGGGAATCGGAGCAATAATACGAATCCCAAGAGCAGAAAGGCTCAGAGCTATATCATCCTCAAGGTTCTTAATCTTTGATATTCTGACACCGGCAGCAGGAATAATCTCATAAAGCGTAACCGTTGGTCCGATTGTAGCTTTAATTTTTTGTATCTTAATAGAATAATTACCCAGGGTCTCAACAATTCGGTTTTTATTTCTTTCCAGCTCCTCCTTATGCACAGAAATCTTATCATTGCCATGTTCTGCCAGCAAATCAAGCGGTGGAAATTGATAGTTTGCAAGTTCGAGATGTGGGTCGTAGGGTTCATCAATTGTTTTGTGATCAACATCCCCATTCTCTAACTGCTTTTCATTTACCTCAAGAGAATCTTCCTTTGTTGGCTCAATAGTGAGCTCAATATCATCATTAACCTCTGCCTCGACAGGCTTTTCAGGTATATCAGAACTAAGGTCAACAACCTGATTTTCCGGCATTACCCCCGGAATGGAATCGTCCCAGTCTTTGTCGTCATTATCATCGACAGAAAATTCTCTTGTATTATACTTATCTTCAAGCGGATTATTTGTTCCCTCCAATTTCTTATCCTTTTTTTTTCTGCTTCCCAAATTAATATTTGGTGCTTTCAGGTTTAGATTAAAATTAATAATCAGAAAACTTAAAAGCAAAAACAGCAGAAGCAATCCTGTCCCCAGGTTTCCCAGCCCAAGTTCAATCCAGTTGGCTAACTGATTACCAAAGGACCCTCCAAGTATAGCAAAAGTGTCGTTATTTCCAAAAAGAAAACCTAAAGTGACCGACAGCCACAGCATTATCAAAATTGACAAGCGGGTGGTTTTCCATACAGGCAATACTGCTTTTTTAAAAAGAATATGAAAACCATAAATAAATAACAGAAAAGGGAAGATATAGGCACCTATTCCAAACCAGTCTTCAATAGCCCATTTTGACATATTTCTCCCTAATTTCCCAATCCAGTTGTGCGCCGTCCCTGAAGGTATTGAGGCATCAGACTGCCAGGTAAAGAAATACGATGTAAGAGCAATGAATAAGGCAATAGAAAACAATACCAAAAACAGCCCGACAAGCTTATGAAATTTCTCATTTCTAAAAAAGATAACCATCGATTTGATGAAGCCACCATTTTTCCTTTTCGCTCCGGCTGAATTTTTCTTCTTAGAACCTGATTTAACGCTTTTCGACTTCCCTGCCATTAATTATTAACCTCCAAACATATTACTAAACTCATCCATTGACATAACCTTGTAGCCTTCAGGTATCTCAAACTCATTATCTGAGACTTTCTTTTTCTCGACTTTAATAGCAGAAAACTTCATTGTCATTCCTTCATCGGCTGAAGAATATTCAAGCATCACGCCATCAATATCTTTGAACATTGGATTATTATAATTCATAGTGCCTGAGCCAAGTTGGTCAGTAAAATAAACTATATGTTCACTTGGGCTATCACCTTTGGTTTTTACAATAGCTTTCTTGCAGGCATAACCTGCTATCTCCTTTGTTTCGTCAGTTACTTCAACATCTACATCAGGAACATCAGCATTCTGTGCTTCAATTTCTTTAGTTGACATTGTCATTGCAAACTTCTGCCCCATCATATCCATGAGAGTAACAGCATCTTTTTTTTCAGCATCAAAAATTACAACAGTAGTACCCATCCCCATACTCATCTCTACTCTTGACTTATTACCCTTAATAATAAGTTTCATCGTTTTAGGCATCATTGCTGCTGTTTGTGCGTCAATATCATCCCCATAAGTGATATTATAAACAATAATACCCGTAAAGTCTTTTGCTTCAGCCTTTCCGTATCCGGCAAATATAAAAGCCGAAAGCGTTAACATTAATAATAATCTTGTCTGTGTTTTCATACGTAATAAATATAAATTAAAAATCAACTTTTAGAATTACAATGATCAAAAAATGAATACTATTGATTGATTAACACACCCCTACACCCCTCTCAAGAGGGGAATTATTGGGATTCATTTTTTGAATTTCCAAATAATCGTCAAAATTATTCCTCAAAAATAACAATTTTTTCAATAGTATCACCTGCTTCAATTTCATCAACTACATCAACATTTTCAACTACTTTGCCAAATACAGTATGGACACCGTCAAGATGCTGCGTATTATCACGATTGTGACATACAAAAAACTGTGAACCTCCGGTATCTCTTCCGGCATGTGCCATTGACAAAACACCCCGGTCGTGATACTGGTTTCCGCCATTAGTTTCACATTTAATATTGTATCCCGGGCCACCGGTACCGTCACCTTTCGGACAACCACCTTGTATTACAAATCCGGGAATCACCCTGTGAAAGGTAAGCCCATCGTAATATCCTTTTTCTGATAAATCAATAAAATTGGCTACTGTACCGGGAGCATCTTTTTCAAAAAACTCCAC
>JAOZLR010000460.1 GCA_029934735.1 Bacteroidales bacterium | reverse complement strand
TCATTCAAATCAGTAGTTCGAACTCTGTTTTCTTCAAAATACATTTTTCCTTTGAATATCGAACTAATCAGCTTTTGCTTGTCTTCAGTTTCAGCCTTATTATAAATAATATCAAGCCTTTCCAAAAGATCAGCTGCATTATTTAGCATTAAATTCAAATCTTGCTTTCCAATTTCAATTTCCGTCAATTCCAACCTTAATTCAGTTATTTGGTTTTCATAGCGGTCTTTCATTTTACGGAAATCAACACTGCTGATTTCGTTATCTGCAAACTTATCTTCAAGGCTGACTATCCTGCTTTCCAATTTCTTAATTTTGGCAAGATTCTCGTTTTTGGTTTTAGCTTTATCCTGCTTAGAGTTTAGATATTGATCTTTAAAGATTTTAATAAATAGCTCTTTGTATTCAGGACTGATTTTAAAGGACTCCAGCACCGATAAAAATGATTCATTGACCCTCTCAGCACGTATTCTAATTTTACCACAGTGATTACAGTGATAATAGAAGTACCTACCGCCACCACCCTTTGATCCACTTCCAGTAAGCTTATTTTGGCAATTTGTGCAGTATAAGAAGCCTCTCAATGGTAGTTCAGCTTTTACCCTGTGTACTTTTGGCCTTTGGATTTTTTTACTCCTTCCATTCAAAATATCTTGAACTTTATGGAAAACAACCTCATCAACAATGGCTTCATGGATACCCTTCACAATGGCTTCCGGTTCTTTTTTATATGATTTGATCCAAACCTTACCTATGTAAACAGGATTGCGGATCAGTGTAGCAAAGTTAGCTTTGGAGCATACAAACCCCTCTTTTACTAGTTCTTGCCTAATATGGTCATAAGGTTTAATTCCTTTGGCTATTTCTTCAAATGCTTTGTTAATATACTTTGCATCTTCATTAGGTACAATGATGGGCTTATTATGATCATCTCGTTTATTGGAATAACCTTTCGGGGCCCCACATACCCACCTGCCTTCTTTCTTAGCTCTACGTATCCCGTTTATCGTATTCATCGACCTTCGGTCATTCTCTACCTCCGGTGCTGATAAATATAAAGCTAACATCAGTTTGTTTTCTGGTATTTCCAAATCAAGGGGCTGCTCAATGGCTTGAGGTTCTATTCCCAATTGATTAAATTTCTTTAATACCTCATAAGCTTCTGTAGCATTTCTTGAAAACCGATCCCATTTAATAAATAAAAGCAGATCAATATTTCGCTTATTGCTTTTTGCAAACGCTAAAAGTTTATTGAACGCTGGCCGGTTGAAGTTTTTAGCAGAATGGTCTTCCCTAAAAATAGCTTTTACTTCTATTCCGTTGATTGAAGCATGAGCCTTTAGTCTTTCCTCCTGGTCCCGCAGACTGTATCCCCGTTCAGCTTGTTCATCTGTTGAGACACGGATGTATAATATTGCTCGTTTCATTTGATCTGTTCTTTTATTTGTTTATTAATTATACTACTAAGAAGTTGAAAATAATCAATGATATTTTGAATTTGTTCGTCCGATAGTTTTTCGGCTTTGTTTTCTAAAATTTTACGACATTCACATAGGCTTATCATTTTTAGTTAAAGGATGCCAAGTATCTTTGATCTTTTCAATAGACAATTGGGTGTAACCATTGGTCCGGGATCTCCGGTACCTATTAAAGATTGTTGTTAATGAACTCATTTGAAATTCTTTTGTGGTAGCTTTATCTTCCGTTTGGAGGCTGTGTAAACAATATTTCCTTGTTGGGTTTTAATTATTAATTCTTCATGCTCACCCTTAAGAAGTATTTCTTGCAAGCGTGTTTCCAGTTTTACCTTTTTGTCTTTTTCAATTTCCAAATAAACAGCTTGGCCATTCTTAAACTTTACAGTAATGGCTTTAGCTTTGCCATTTCTGATCTGTTCAAGAATGAATACTTCGGTTTCATCCAATATTTTATACCTTGAGGCAAACTTGAAATTCTCTGGATCAGAAAGAAACCACAGTAACAATCGGTTTAATGGAATCACTATTTGCACATGGTTATTGATCTTTGCTAAGAATTCAGAACTATACATGGATTCATTATACATAAAGGCCTCACCCGTCTCAAATACAACAATATTGGTCTGCTGACGAAACTGGATACCATTCAGGACAAAGAATTCCAGTACTGAAACATCCATTTCTGAAAATGGTTTTTTGTATTTGCCGGATTTAAATAAATCGATCACTTTTTTTTCCTCCTCAGGATCTTCAAAGCCCATTTCTTGAATATACTTATCCATATCCTCAACCTTGCCTTCAGTCAATTCAAGCAGATCAACCTTTTCAAACAGACACTTCTTTACCAGCTTAAGCTTTTCAATGGGAAGACCGATCTTACGTAATTCAACCAGTGTGTACAGGTATATCAATTCAATGAAGTTAAACTTGTGTTTCCAACCCTCCCGCTGATTGTCAGGCAATAGGCCTTTATTTTTCCAATGATGCAATACCCGTGTTGAAATCTCCAGGTCCCGCTGCATGAACTCCCTTGTAAACATCCCGGTAGTTAGTGCCTGATTCAGAATATACAGGTTTTCAAATGTTGTCTTTTCAATAATTTCTGGTTTTATCATAATATACAATTAAAAATGCAAAGATACGAAATAATATAACATCAATGTAATA
>JAOZLR010000459.1 GCA_029934735.1 Bacteroidales bacterium | reverse complement strand
ATCCCCTGATCGTATCCTTTGAGTTTATTGCTAAAATCCAGTAATCCCTTTTGCATTGAGCGTGTGACCGTAGGTGGCAGCATTTCCCAGAGAGGGGCAGGCATAAGACCAAGTGGATAGCTTGATTTCACAGAATCAACAGTTAGCTTTTGCGAGATAAAATCCTTAATGGTACAGAAAGGAGCCGCGTAACTTTGCGCAAATTCATAGAAAGAAGATTCCAGCTTTTCGAGTTCTTCCAAAGCTTCAAGAGGTGAAACAATTCGTCCGGCAAGCTGATCAGGATGAAGCCCGGCCACACAGGCAGCATTAGCAAACTCTCCATTACGATGATAACGACTCATCCCGTTGACTATATTAACATGTTGATAGGCCGTAGCCGGAACAACCATTCCGCCGGGACACATACAAAATGTATAAACATTGTGCTTGCCGTCTGCAGGAGTTGTCAACCTGTATTCAGCAGCTTTTACACCGGGAAGCGAGCCAATGCCCCATTGTGCCTGATTGATAATCTCCTGCTTATGTTCGGCCCGGCTTCCAATAGCAAAGTTTTTCGTTCGGAAAGGAACTCCCTTATCCATCAACATGCGGTAAGTTTCATAAGCCGAATGCCCGGGAGCTATTAAAAAGTAATCTCCTGACAAATCTCCGCCTGATGTAACAGCTTCAATAACTCTTCCATTTTTGATATTCAGGTCGGTTAATAGGGTTTCAAAAAGCAGGGTTCCGCCCAGCTTCTTGAATTCGTCCCGCAGATTTTTAACAATTTTCTTAAGATTATCTGTTCCCAGGTGGGGATGAGCCATATAGGCAATCTCAGCAGGACCTCCGGCAGCAATATAACTTGATAGTATAAACTCCTTTTCTTTTGAAACTCGTTTTGATCTGGTAGTGAGCTTCCCATCCGAAAAGGTTCCGGCACCACCTTCGCCAAAAGCGTAGTTGCCAAGTGGATTAAATAAACCATCTTTTTCAAATTCAGTAATCCCTTTTGCTCTTTTTTCCACATTAGAACCCCGTTCGATAATGGTCACATCAAAACCCGATTTTTGCAGTACATAAGCAGCAAAAAACCCGGCAGGCCCACTTCCGGTTACTATAACACTCTTGTCTCTTTTTTTATAGCTAATTGGCATAGCATCTTTTTGCAAAGGCAACTCGCCCTTGATATATTCAGAGCTTATGCCAATTTTAAGTCTCCAATGTATCTTTTTCTTTTTCCTGGCATCAAGACTTTTGTTGATCACCTGGTAGGAGAACTCACTAATTCGAAGTGCTTTTGAAATGGTTTGTTTCAGTTGATCTTCATTATAAGCTGTTGGAAGGTTAATTTCTATTTCCTTGTAACCCATCTATAATATATTTGAATGTTAATTTCCCTGACAAATATATTAATTTTTTATGGCACACTTAGTTAGATTCATTCACTAATTTGTATTATTTATTTTATCTAGCTGATTTGTATATTTAATTTTTTTGTATATTTGTAAGCAACAAAATTAAATATTAATTATAAACTGCTTCACTTATGAAAAAGTATCGATTACTAACATCCGGAAAGCCAGTCTGGCTAATCTTATTGATTGTAATTTTTTTCTTCCCAACAGTCAGTTCGCAATCTGTAAATGCTTTCATTGATAAAAATAGTGATGGCGTTTCTGATGATTATTCCCATCAATCTCTGTTTCAAAACAGTGATATTTTATTTAGTGTAAAAGATACCGGAGATATAATTCACAGTATTCCAGATCCTGGCACTTATTGTCAGGGACTAACCTGGGATGGTGATTATTTGTGGTGCTCTGAAATTCTTTGGGGTAAGATCTACCAGCTTGATCCCTTAGATGGAACTGTAATAAAATCATTCACTGCTCCGGGAACTCATATAGAAGGCATGACCTGGGATGGCACATATTTATGGGCTTTGGACAATGGTGGAGGCCCATACAATTCAAATATGTTATACAAAATTGACCCTGATGATGGTGCAGTAATAAGTTCATTTGAAATAAATAATGCTGTCTGGATACATGGAATAGCCTGGGACGGGCAATATTTTTGGATGAATGATTTTGATACGAAAGAAATCTATAAAGTAGATCCTGCTACTGGTAATATCATAAGCAGTATCAATGCACCATCAATAAAATGCATCGGGCTAACCTGGGATGGAACTCATTTATGGATAGATGATTTTGAAACTCACAAACTGTATTGCCTTGATCCTTCCGACGGCACGATCATCTATGAAGTTAACGGTCCTTATGGCAATCTACGTGATCTTGCGTGGGACGGGCAGTATTTATGGGTGATAGAACGAACATCATCAACTGTGTATCAGATGGATGTAGGGTATGTTGTTTCAATTGATGATCAGGAATTATTGTCAGATGATATTACTCCTCTATCTGTTTACCCGAATCCGGTTTTTGACAAAATGAATATCGAATTTTTACTCAGTACAGAATCAAAAGTATCAATTGAAATCTACAATCAGCATGGAGCATTGATTAACTGTGTTGCAAATAAAAACTTTTCACCGGGAAAACATGTAATGAAATGGGACAGCAACTCACAATCCAATCAAAAAATACCCAATGGGATTTACTATTGTGTTTTAAAAAATGGATCAAAAACAACAAGCAG
>JAOZLR010000095.1 GCA_029934735.1 Bacteroidales bacterium | reverse complement strand
TCTTAAAAAGTTCTTCCAGTTTATCTGAAACCTTCTTCATTATATGATTTGAGATCTTCTTCACATTTGAATCACTCTGAAGGTAACTTCTCGAGACGTTTAACGGAATATCAGGCGAATCCAGAACACCGTGCAACAGAGTAAGAAAATCAGGTACAATGCCTTCAACAGAATCTGTAACAAATACCTGGTTACTGTAAAGCTGAATCTTATCACGCTGGACTTCAATGTTTTTCTTAAGTTTAGGAAAATAAAGGATTCCTGTCAGCTTAAACGGATAATCTACATTTAGATGAATCCAAAACAGGGGATCTTCAAAGCTCGTGGGATATAATTCATGATAAAAAGCTTTATAGTCTTCATCCTTCAATTCCGAAGGTTTTTTTGTCCAGGCAGGAGTTGTATTGTTAATTATTCTTGGTTTCTTAACGGTTTTATACTCATCATTACCGTCTTTATCTTTCTTTCCCGTTTTTTCCTGAATATCTTCAGTTCCAAATTCAATTGGGATAGGCAGAAACCTTGAATACTTTTTCAAAAGTTCCAAAATTCGATGCTCCTCAAGATACTCCTTTGAATCGTCAGCAATGTGAAGAACAATTTCAGTGCCTCTATCCTTTTTATCAATTTCAGTTATTGTATAATCAGGACTGCCATCACATTCCCATTTTACAGCTTTTGTAGCTCCGCCTTTTTTATATGTTTTCGTAAGAATATCAACACTCTTCGAAACCATAAAACTCGAATAGAATCCAAGTCCGAAATGACCAATCAGAGCATTCTTATCCTCTTCTGACTTTCCTTTGTATTTCTTAACAAATTCCTCAGCACTTGAAAGAGCAATCTGGTTAATATATTTATCAACTTCATCGGCTGACATTCCAATTCCCTGGTCAATCACTTTTAAAGTTCCTTTTGCCTTGTCAACTTCTACCTTAATAGTCAAATCACCCAATTCGCCTTTAAATTTACCCATTGAAGCCAGGGTCTTAAGCTTTTGAGTAGCGTCAACCGCATTGGAAATCAATTCTCTAAGGAAAATTTCGTGATCAGAATATAAAAACTTCTTTATTATTGGAAAAATGTTTTCAGTTTGTACATTTATTGTTCCTTTTTGCATATCTATTTTTTTTATTGTTATTTATCAGACCGAGCCGGTAACAAAGCTAATGCCATTAATAAATAAGTGACAAAATGACTGTCATAAAAGATATTGAGGTAAAGAAATAATAAAATTCATCAAAAGTTCAGTCAGTTCTATCGTTTGGGTTATATTTAAAACGGGATAAGGATTCTGAGCGTAGTCGAAGAACCTTTTACTGATTTACTCTTGCAATTTTAAAATTTTTTTTTACTTTTGTGTTTTTGGAAAGACTTGCTAAGCCATGAAACGAAATAATATATACGAACTAATAAAACTGATATATTTTTATAAAATCAATGCCATATATATATTGATATATAACCCTGTATATCAGCGTATTACCCCCCCCCCATAACGACTTAATATACAGACACTTACGACGACAAGTAAAAATTTCAACAGTTTTATTTCTAAATCTGTTTCTTTTTTCTTTATTCTGACCAATTATGAAAACCCCATAATCAATAAAAGCGATTGGAATTAAATAAATTTTAGTAATTTATAAATAATTAGATATGAAAAAAATATTGTTATTAATATCATTTTCCCTAGTGATAAATGTTTTTTCGCAGGACATAATTAATATTTACGATCCTGATAATTTAGTAGGTCAAACCTTAGCCGATCCTTGTCCATATTTTGATGGTGAATATCAGATTTTTCTTGATGAACTCTATTGGATTGGAGAGGGTACACCGACAAATCACTTAATTACATATAGTATAGAATGCGTGTCATTCCCTTTTGTCCCCAACTGTTTTCATATTGAGTCAACAACTTCGAGTTGTATTTCAGGAAACACAGCTCGTGATTTTATTGTATTGACTGATGATTTGCGTAACTATAACATAGTAAACCCATTACAGGGAGTGGGTTGGAGTGTTACAGGAGGAAAAACAGTTTACCAGAAGTGTGAACCGTATGCATTTGATTTAGTAACGAATGAAGATGAATCGAGCTGGTTAAGTTACCCGGCCTCATTAGTTAGTACTGCGTATTCATCTAGTCTTTGGGCATCCAATAGGATGTACCTGCCTCATTCTGTGTTACGAATAACGCTTAATGTTCATGAAACCAATGATATCATTTCGGATATCAAAGTAAAAATATCCTGGTTATACGACAATACAAGGGGCAGAATGCAAAAGTATCCTTTCATTGATAATAATTTGGGGACAACTGAAAAAGAAAGATTTGATGTAACTTTTTTCCCTAAATTCAAATATGACGAAAACGGTCATTATTATAATACAACCGGTAACCTAACATGGTTTGAAGGAGCGCACCCGGCTACAGTTATTGAACCACTGGGGTCAATTAACTATTACCATAATACCGATATAATTAATCCCAATATTCCTTATTACCCTCCGGACCCTTCTGTTTATGGGACTCCATTCTTCCCATGGAATAACAATAGCATCTTTTATTATTACCCTGCTCCTTATGCCTTATTATCTTCTCCGTTAAGAAATTCAAACGGTTCTGCTTATGCAGGTTTTGATAATAATGGAAATTACGGACAGACATCCCAAAATGTCGATGAGGGTCATGATCACGACTATAGAATTTTTGATCCCATTGATTTAAGCTTGATTAATACGGATGAGAAGATCATTTATAATCCATCGAAAATCGAAGTTTACTGCGACCTGACTTTTCCCGAAGATTATAAATTTCTTACGGTACACGGAAAATATCCTGACAAAGCCTGGGTTATGGAAAACAATACGGAAGGATTTGATGACCTCAGGGATGTTTTATGTCCAAGCGACCAAATTGATGAAAACGGTGATTTTTTATCCGAATATAATATTAATAATAAAACATTGACCGTAGGGCAGGGTGTTATTATAATGGATACGAAATTAACAGGAAACGGAACAATAATGTATCACCCCGATCATTTTGCAGGAAACTTCACATTTGAGCCAGATTTTGAATTGCATTTGTACGCGGAATCATTTCACATTTATAAGCCCGATTTAGTGTTGGAAAACGAGACCTATTTTCATGGTAAATATTTCTATATTGAATCTGGTGCATCACTGACAATAAAAAATTCAATTTATATGACACAGGATGCAAAAATAATAGTCAAGCGCGGCGGAAAACTCATCATTGACGGGGGAACAATAACTTCTGAATCCGGCCAATGGGCGGGAATTGAAGTATGGGGAACTCGCAATCAACCTCAATTGCCGGAATATCAGGGGACTGTAGAGATTAAAAACGGCGGAACAATTGCAGATGCTGATGTAGGTATAAGAGTTGTTAAAATGAGTACACCAGCAGATGGTGAACCTGCTCCCGACCTTCTTTACACCGGCGGAATAATAAATGCAACGAATGCAATTTTTGATGACAACGATATAGCCGTTTATTTTTATGATTATACGTATAACAGTTTAAGTTTTTTCAGTAATTGTTCTTTTCACGCTAACTCAAGTGCCGGAACAACAACCCCGGTGGTTAGAATGAATAACGTGCACGGAATAAGATTTTCGAAGTGTCACTTTAACAGCTTTAACAATAAAGGAACCGGTATATATGGTTATAATTCTGGATTTACCGTTAGGGGTAAATGTGAGAGCAATACCAATCCCTGCCCGGACCCCGATTGGGAATACGGCTCTTTCAGCAACCTTTACAGGGGCATTTATGCCACTACAAGCAGTACAGAGCATTCGGTTATAATTGACCATATTAACTTTAATAATAATTTCAGAGCTGTTTATGTTAGCGGGATGTCCACGCCTTTAATAACAAACAACAATTTTGAAATTAACACCCCTTACGTTGAAGAGGGTGGTTACGGTTTATATCTCGACCGCAGTACAGCTTACAAAGTAGAAGAAAATAACTTTTACCATTCAGGGCAGGAACCCATTGGTGTAGGCCTGATAGTTAACAACTCCGGTACGGACCCCAACATCATTTACCGTAACTGGTTTACAAAGCTCGAATGCGGAATGGACATACAGGGCGAAAACAGGGCTAAAAGCGGCGAAGGACTGCAACTGAAGTGCAACCAATACGACCAAACTACAATGGACAAGATCATAACCTGGGACGAAGGTTATGAAAATCCGTTTGCCGGAATCGCCGAAAACCAGGGTTCATCCTCCTCCAACCCGCAGGATATGGCAGGTAACCTCTTCCAGATTGACGGACAAACTCCCAACGGCGACTACGACGACATCCTCAACGAAGCTAACCATATTACTTATTATTATCCGGATAATTCAACAAATAACGATGTTAAGCCCGTTGACTACACCGAAAATACGGTTACGTTGGTAACAGTACCATTTAGTCCTAATAATCCATGGACTTACGAAGAAGGCTGTCCGGAAAATGAATCGGGCGGAGGCGGAACCGGCACTGACGACGGACTGAGAAATGCAATGGCTCAATCGGACCAAAAGATAGACTCAACTGAAAACCTGCTTGCAATGCTCATTGACGGCGGCAACACCGAAACAGTGCAGACACAGGTTAACAACAGTGTTCCGCCCCAAACAATGGATGTGTATAACGAGCTGATGAACAAGTCGCCATACCTGTCGGATACCGTGATTGCAACGGCAATAGAAAAAGAGGATGTGTTGCCTGCCGCTATGATACGCGACATTATGGTTGCCAATCCCAAATCGGCAAAATCGGATATTCTGATAAACAAACTTGACGAACGCTGGAATCCCCTGCCCGACTATATGAAGGGACAGATATTGCAGGGCCGCAGCATTGTCTCCATCCGTGAAGAGACCGAATCGCGGCTATCAGCCTTCAGGCTTGAAAGGGCAGGCTACTTCAACGCACTTGTAAGGTATTACCTCAACGATACGGTCAACCCGCAGGCTTCGTTAGACAGCCTCAAAGCGGTATTGCAAACCGAAAACAGCCTCAATGCCAAATATATGCTTGCCTTTTTGCAGGCACAGCAAGGCGACTGGTCACAGGGAATAGCAACACTCAGTGCAATACCTTCCGCCTTTGAGCTTACATCCGCACAGCAAACCATTCATCAGCAAATGACAGGTTATTTCAACCTGCTTTCAAATCTTGCAGCAGATAATAAAAGCGTTATGGAGGCGGACAGCACTCAAATAGCAACGCTTAAGACCATTGAGCAGGCAGGCGCCGGAATAGTCGGCGTTTATGCCCGAAACATACTTCTTGCTTTGAACGAAAGCGATTACGAAGAACCTGTCATCCTGCCCGATATGTTGAAAGCGGCAATGATATCGGATAATTATCAAAAATTGATAAACAAAGCGAAGCAGGTAACCGGAATGTTGACCGTACGTCCCAATCCGGCAAAGGATTTTGTAATTGTGGGCTATGAGTTTGAAAAGGAGACCGATGCGGTTATTGTGATAACCGGTACCGACGGTAAGAAAGCTTATACCGGACAGGTCAACGGACTGAAGGATCAGTTAACGGTTGATACACGCAAATGGAAAGCGGGAGTTTACATTGCAGTCGTTAAAATAAACGACATAATAAAAGAAAGTGTTAAATTTACGGTAGTTAAATAATCTTAATTCAAGGTTGTGTCCTTTGAATGGACACAACCTTGATTATTAAAACAGACGGTTTTATGAAAAAAATATTTATTTTAATTTTCAATGTTTTTTTTTCAATATCTCTTTTTTCACAAACTAAAACAGAGGTTTATTTCGGAGTCTCCGGTAGAAAAGATGGTTGTAGCGATATTATAGAATTGTATGATAAAGGTTATTACTTAACAGGAGGATTTGAGGGTAGTACTTATGATTTTGGTTGGAACATTAAAACCGATATTAACCTGGAAATGATTTATGATAAAGTACTGGAAAATTCATTAAGTACTATTGCACCTTTCAGTTCTGTATCTGATAAAAACGGAAACATTTACATAACAGGGTTTATGAATTATCCGGTTCAGTGGCCATTTGTAATTAAAATTGATTCCTGTGGAAACAAGGTATGGTGTAAGGTATTGGATTATAGTGCTGAAGGATTTGATTTTGGTGCTGGCAAAGACGTTATTTTGACAAAAGATAACGAAGTGATACTTCTTACCGGATTTGAATCTGAATCACAAATGGAGAAAGTACATTTAATTTGTTTGGGTACTGACGGAGAGGTTTTATGGAAAAAACCTTATGCTTCGCAGTATCAACATCCATGGATACGCAACCCTTCCGGCTACCATATCACTGAAATCAACAACGACTATTACATATCGGGATATTGTTATTGGCCCTACCCCGATGACACTACCCATTTCTTTCTTCGCCCGTTGTTTATCGGTGTTGACAGCCTGTTTAAGGAAAAATGGATTTTGCCTTTTGCCCCTTTGGACTCGGTGTATGGCGATGCTTATAACTCAATAGCTTTAAATGATTCAGTCTTTATGGGTGTTGGAATAAGCCGGTTATCAAATAGTGTGGATTTTGGCTTACTGATGTTTTATAATAAAGATGGTGAAGAATTGGGATATAGTGAAATAACAAATGAACAAATCGGGCCAGATATTAATAGTAACGAAATACGTGATATACAGAAAATTAATGATTCATTATTTATAGCCGCAGTATTTTTCGGTAGTGATTTTTCCGAAAATCCCGTTGGTGAATTCATATTAGACACTGCTGCTAATCTTTATAATTTTGAATCGAGGCCAAGTACAATTACATCACCAAGTTTAATAAAAACATACGACGAAAATTATGTAATTTCTACAAGCATTAAAGAAAATAAAAGTGATTGGGACATCTACGTTTACAAAATAGATGAAAACCTCAATGACGTGCCTTTCGACCCCACACCGCACACTTACGACAGCCTTTGTCCGGGCGGGATACAATCGGGGACAATAGACTTGTCGGATTGCTTTGTATGGACAAATGTGGGCGATGCACCCACACCGGAAGAATACTTTGCAAGTCTGAAGATCATCCCTGTAAAAGCCTATCCCAATCCGGTAACGTGCAACAAGATAACCTTTGAATATGAAAACACGGAATATCACCAAAATATGGAATTGAGGTGTTTCAATATTTACGGTAAGGAGATACATAAAGAGAAGATTTACAGGTACCAGGGCAAAAGTGTTGTTAACGTATCAAACTGGCAAAAAGGGATGTACTTTGCAGTGGTTTACAGCGCCGGTAAGGCTGTGGGGAGGTGTAAGTTTGTGGTTAGATAGCCCCCTACTTCGGCAAGTTCAGAACGACAGAGGAGACTATTGAGCAGAACTCCTGACCCGTAATATGATTATCGGCAAGTTTTTTTGATTTTTCAGAAATCTGAATGGAAGCCTTAACTTCATATGTAAAAGTGCTATAATCAAATGCTTTGAATAAAGATTTGAAAGCTTTTGGGGGTGACAAAACCGAACAGGTTAAATATCTGTCATTTGTGAATTTTAAAACAAATGAAAAAAATCTTCTACTGCTTCCCAGAAACCGTGGTGCTCATGACAATCAGAGTGCCCGCTTCCGGGAAGCGGTAATAATTTCACCCTGTTCTTATCTGATGCCTTTAACAAATTTTCGGCCTCATGAAAAGGAACAATCTCATCATCAGTACCATGAATCAAAAGAATATTAGCATCAGAATTCATAATATTATTTACCGGTGCTATTTCCCTAAAAGAAGTTCTAATCCTAAACTGAACATATTTCAGAAACATCCACACAAGGGGAGCAGGAACATTCCTTTTATTAAACTCTGAAGACATAATATCCTCGGGATTTGCAAAAGCACCCACAGCAACAACCTTTTTAATTCTCTTATCGTGAGCCGAAGCATATATTGAGGCAGAACCACCTATCGAAAGACCGATAACTCCAATTTTATCATTATCAACACAAGACTGGTGTTCTATGAAGTCAATAGAGGCGGAAATATCCTCAGCAAATTTCAGCATTGATGAGAAACCATCTAAATCACTACTTCCATGATTACGTGAGTCAAATGCCAGCAAATTATATCCTTTACCATAGAGTTGTTTGATATACGGCACTAACCGGTCAAGATTTCTATTCCAGCCATGGACAAGTACAATAGTAGGAAAAATATCGTGGCATTCGGTATGTACAGGAATCCACCATCCATAAAGCATACGATTGTTTTTTGTGGGAAATTTTATCTCCTCACAGGAGATATTATAATTACCCGGTGAAATCCTGTGTGGCCGGGGAGAATTACTGTATCCCCTTATCATCAGTCCAAACAGAATAATGAAAATTATGAAAACTCCAATTAAAATATAAACAACAATCATAAAATGTAAATTTGAATTGAGAAACAAAAGTAGATAATAATATATAGCCGGCCGGCCAGAGGTGTAGAAAATAATACTAACTCAACCATACCAACAAAATGATTCAAAAATAAGGTCTTACATCACTAAAAACCTCCCCGTCACAGACCTTTCACAATCAACCAGACCTTTCAAATTACCCTGGTAAATAAGTTTACCACCCTTGTCTCCACCTTTCGGGCCAAGATCAATTACGCGGTCAGCCTTTGATATAACAATCGGGTTATGCTCGACAACAACAACTGTATTTCCATTTTTAATAAGAATGTCAAAAAGTCTTTGAAGATGAACCAGGTCATCGGGATGAAGGCCGCGGGATGGCTCATCAAAAATGAACAAAGCATTTTCCG
>JAOZLR010000094.1 GCA_029934735.1 Bacteroidales bacterium | reverse complement strand
AACAAGCCATTATCCTCAATTATCTTTATCAGAAGTTGTGGATATTTGGGATTGGTAGCATATCCTGCCTTTTTCAGCCCGTTTGCCCAGCCTTTGTAATCTGTTATATCTAATTCAAAAAGAAAAGCATATCTTCCTCGCGTTGAAAGGAATTTTGAGTGATCTTTATATGATGTAAAAGGGTCTTTATATTTCCTGAAACATTCATTTTCTTCATCATCATCCATGTGAAATGTCTTGCCTGTCCATCCTTTATGGCATTTAATTCCAAAATGATTATTGGCCTTTGTTGCCAGCCTGCTGTTCCCGTTCCCCGATTCAAGAATTCCCTGTGCAAGTGTAATGCTCGCAGGAATATCGTACTTATTCATCTCATTAATAGCAATCTCCTCATATTTCCCTATATATTCCACCCTGGATATCCGTTTTTCGGAATTTTGAGAAAGCGCATCCTTAGCAGCTCCTGTGCAAAGCAAAAAAATAATAAGAGTAGATATATAAATCTTCATTTTCATCGATTATCAACGCTCTGCAAAGGTCGTATATTGTTAACAGGTAAATGTGTCAACACATAATTGTTATTCACATTAAGGTGTTAATTTGTATAAATACTTAATAGAGGTTTGTTGTGGGTGTATATCAAATTTTCCATTTCGTAGATTTTCTCCTGAAAGTTATCGCTTTGTCTTATAATTTTAAATTCTAAAGCCTAACTTTTTTCTCAAAAGTGTTGGTTTACTTTTGCAAAAAATTGAAGAATGCCAGTTGCTGCTTACATGTTGATATAACACACCCCCACCTACACTGAAGCTTTGGCAGGCAAGCCCTCTGACGCACTGACCTGCATTATTTTTTTACTTTTTATCTCGCGCTAAAGCACGGAGCTATTGAATATAAATTACATACACCTGCTGAGTAATAACAAATAATTTACTTAACGCCGAATTTATAAACTGTTGTTTGAGTGTAATTTTCTCCCGGCTTTAATATTACATTCGGGAATTCAGGATGATTTGGTGAATCAGGGAAATGTTGAGTTTCGAGGCATAATCCAAAATGTTTATTATACACAATTCCTTTCTTGCCTGTAATACTCCCGTCGAGGAAATTGCCTGAATAAAATTGCATCCCCGGCTCAGTTGTAGAGACATCCATAAGCCTACCTGATACTGAGTCGAAAAGTTCAGCCACTTTTGCAATTTGACCATTATTATTCAAAACATAGTTGTGGTCATATCCACCTTCCACATCATTTATTCTGCCTCCAACGGATGTCGGTTTTCTGAAATCCATTGGTGAACCGGTTACATCTCTGAGCTCCCCTATTGGAATTAAGTTCTCATCAACAACGGTATATTTGTCCGCATCAATAAACAAAGTTTGTCCCAGGATATCCCTTCCAGAAGTCCCGGCAAGATTGAAATAACTGTGGTGCGTCAGATTAACTGGTGTCGGTTGATCGGTTGTAGCCAGATAATTTATTTTCAATTCATTTTCATTGGATAATGTATAAGTCACGTAAACATCAAGGTTTCCCGGATACCCCTCCTCATTGTCTTTTGAAAGATAGTGTAGTTTAATACCAACGCCATCCTTTGTCTCAAATTTCTCTGCATCCCAAACCACTTTATCGAATCCCTTTATTCCGCCATGCAGCGAGTTTGGCCCGTTGTTAATTGCAAGAGAATACTTTTTGCCATCAATTGTAAAACTGCCCTTTGCAATCCTGTTTCCGTAACGACCAACAATAGCCCCGAAATATGGAGTCTCTTTAAGATATCCATTCAGATTATCATAACCAAGAACCACATCATCAAATTTTCCGATTTTATCAGGTGCTAATATTGAGGTAACGATTCCGCCGTAATTAGTTATTTTAACGACCATACCATTTTCATTTTTCAGGATATACAGAAAAACCTCTTTGTTATCAACTTTTCCGAATGGCTCTTTCTTGATGCTCATAGATGATTCTTTTTCTTTTGTTTTACTTTCCGGATTCTGTCCGTTGTTACAAGAGGATGCGAAAATTCCGGTAATCAGGATAAGATAAATGATACGTTTCATATGCAGAAAATTATAAGCTACAAATGTATATAAATTTTACATATTTGCTCAGCCGGGGATAAAAAAGGCTAAATTTCATTTGCAAATATATTTGAAATAATTTAACATGCAGCACATCAAAATAAAAATTAGCCACAAAAAAAATACCCGCCACAAATTCACAAGTGACGGGTTAGCAAAATGAAGTTTGTCAGTAATTTAGTTTGCAGTTCTTTTTTTAATCAATCCATACAGGCTGATATTTCCACCGCCATAAACGAATAAGGTGAATAGCATTATGAGATAATAAACCGGTATTTCAAATCCGTTATCTCCTGCCTCAAATCCATTGGAAAGGTGAACAGAAAAGATTGCCACGAGCATTACAATCATTAACGGAATGGAAATTATTCTTGTTCCAAAACCCAAAAGAAGAAGTACTGCGCCGCCAACTTCCGTTGAAGCTGCAAGGTAAGCGTTAAGAGTTGGAAACGGAAGTCCCATATCGCCAAACCAGCTTATTATACCGTCCATATTTCGCCATTTCATCATTCCCGGATTAAAAAAACCATAAGCAAGAACCAATCGCATTAACAATAATGGAATATCTTTCAAAACATTTAGTTTATCGGAAAACCTGTCGCAAACTTGTGTCATCATACATTTCATAATAATAAATTTTAGAGTTAAATATTAATTTCAAATACTAAGTCGTTAAAAGTTTCAAAAACTTACAGTAGCTTAATGCGAAAGATAAATTAGGTCGAATGCTATTTTACATTAATTTTGCATCAAATATTTTTGGGATGGTTGAGAAATTAATTGCAAAAAAAGCAGCAGAAGCAGTAAATAGTCTGTTCGGGCAGGAGATTAGTCCCGAAACTTTGCAGATAGAAAAAACAAATCCGGAATTTGAAGGTGACTACACACTTGTTGTCTTTCCACTTTCACGGATATCAAAAAAATCGCCACCTGAAACGGCCGAAATAATAGGAAAATATCTTGTGGCTAATGTTGAAGAGATTTATGCTTATTATGTCGTTAAAGGATTTCTGAATCTGGAATTGAAGGAGAATTATTGGATAGACTTCTTTCTGACAAGTTATCGTAATGGTAATTTTGGGTTTTCCGGTTCAAACGGCTCAAAGACCTATGTTATTGAATATTCCTCTCCCAACACAAATAAACCACTTCATCTCGGACATGTAAGGAATAACCTTATAGGATATTCTTTATCGCAAATCTTAAAAGCCAATGGAAGAAAGGTTATGAAAATTAATCTTGTTAACGATCGTGGTATTCATATTTGCAAATCGATGCTTGCCTGGCAAAAATGGGGGGATGGTGAAACTCCTGGCTCCTCGAAACTTAAGGGTGATCACCTGATAGGTAAATATTATGTATTATTTGACAAAAAACATAAGGAGCAGATAGAGGAAATGGTTCACAGAGGTTATACCGAAGATGATGCCGCAAAAAATACTCCTTTGATGCTCGAAGCACAGAAGATGTTGCAGAAATGGGAGGAAGATGATGAGGATGTTATGGCTATATGGAAATTGATGAACTCCTGGGCTTATGACGGATTTGAAAAGACATATACAAGGCTTGGTGTGGATTTCGATATGGTTAATTATGAATCATCAACATACTTACAAGGAAAGGAAATTGTTGAAGAAGGCTTAGAGAAAGGCGTCTTTTATAGAAAAAATGATGGTTCGGTTTGGGTTGATCTCACTGATGATGGCCTTGACGAGAAACTGTTGCTTCGTAAGGATGGAACCTCGGTTTACATTACTCAGGATATAGGAACAGCACAAAGGCGCTGGGATGAGTTCCATCCTGAAAAGTTTATTTATGTTGTAGGTAATGAGCAGATTTATCACTTTGATGTTTTAAAAAAAGTATTGAAAAAACTTGGCAGAGAGTGGCACGACAGGGTTTTTCATCTTTCATATGGGATGGTTGAATTGCCTCACGGCCGAATGAAATCCCGCGAGGGAACAGTGGTTGATGCAGATGAACTTATGGATGAAATGTATGAAACAGCTCGCAAAACAACTGAAGAGCTTGGTAAAACACGTGACTTTGATGAGGAGCAGAGAAATGAGCTTTACAATACTGTCAGCCTGGGAGCATTAAAATATTATATGCTTAAGGTTGATCCCAAAAAAAATATGCTCTTTAATCCAGAGGAGTCAATTGATTTTAACGGAAATACCGGCCCCTTTATCCAATATACTTTTGCCCGGATACAGTCAATTTTTCGCAAGGCAGGAAAAACTCCCGCTGAGTTTCAAAAGGAGTTGAATATTAGCAATATTAAACTAACGAAGGTTGAAAAGAATTTACTGAAGATGTTATATGAATTTCCACAGGTTTTACATCAGGCAGATGATAATTTAAGTCCGGCACAAATTGCAAATTACTGTTATGAACTTACAAAAGAGTACAACCATTATTATCAGGATACTCCAATTTTACAAAGAGTTGAACCGGAAGTTGCGAATTTCAGAGTACTGCTAAGCTTTTTCGTTGGAAACGTTATTAAGAACGCAATGACGCTTATTGGCATTGACGTTCCTGAAAAGATGTAGTTAATTCTCCTGATGACTCTTGTTTGCTATCTTTACAACAAAATTCCAGTTTTTCCCGATTTTGCTAATGCAGGTATCGGTGGATTATTAACTACCACTCATCCATATCAGAAGAGGAAGGGTTATATGGAATAATTTTCCCGACCTCACATTTTAATGTCCTTGCCGGAAATTGCTTAAAAAGGGAATAGTTGTGTGTAGCCATTAAAACAGAGCATCCGGCCTGGCTAATATCGAATAAAAGTTTCATTATGCCGGTTGAAGTTTCCGGATCGAGGTTACCTGTGGGCTCATCCGCGAGAATAACCTCAGGATTATTTACAAGTGCCCGCGCAATAGCAACTCTTTGCTGTTCTCCGCCCGACAGTTGATGTGGCATCTTAAAACCCTTAGTGCCAAGTTCAACTTTTTCGAGAACATCCTGTGCCTGGCTCTGCATCTTTTTTTTATCTTTCCAGCCGGTAGCTTTCATCACAAAAAGGAGATTATCAGCTATGGAACGATCAGTTAGCAATTGGAAATCCTGAAAAATTATCCCAAGCTTTCTTCTCAAAAACGGAATATCCTTTCTCTTAATCTTTTTTAAATCATAACCAACAACAGTAGCATCCCCGTATGCAAGCGGAAGATCTGCATAAATAGTCTGCAAAAGGCTGCTCTTCCCTGTTCCTGTTCTGCCTATCATATAAACAAACTCTCCTTTTACAACAGTCATATCAACTCCGGAGAGAACCAGAACCTCTTTTTGGAAAATTGAAGCATTTTTAAAATCTATTACAACATCTTGTAACATAATATTTTTGTCTTATGAAGACAAAATTAACTAAATTTGTATTGTCAAAAGGCCAAATAATGATTTTATAACAAAAATTAGAGAATCATGAAGAAACTACCATTTTATCCATTATTGCTACAAATAGTATTATTTATGGTTATTCAACCCGTTTTATCGCAATCTTTGAATTTTATTACGGATCTTGGGCTGAGTGTTGACGGCATCAGCCACAATGATAGCACCAGTGAATCCATTGACGGAGCTCTGCCGTTTTTTTCATTTGTAATAAATGATTCAGTATATTATTCAACCACAGCAACGGTTATTGAAAATGATTCGCTAATTGAAATTGCCTGGGATACGTTGTTTTTTGCAATCATCAGGTGGGATTCAACATTTTCGCACGGCGAAAGATTTTTTGTGTCCGTTAAAAATTACACCCAGGATACGATTGTCTTTGAGAATATGGTTCCATTCGGACAGTTGCCTGAAAATATATACATTACTGGTGAAGGCCCCTGGTCGCTTGCTCGTACAAAATTATTCAGGCCTGGGAAAGAACCTTTGGGGGTTATTCTTCCTGATAATGCCTGGGAAATGGGATACAGCTCAATCACTGCCGGTGATGGGAGTTCTCTTTGTGCGATTGCCCGTAGAAAAGATGTTGAAAAGGGACGAAAAGGCCGATATAAAACATATCTGTATCCGGGAGGTTCGGTGAACTATGAAATCTACACCGATAAATATTCAGGGGAGTGGCAAAACGGATTGAAACTGATGTTTCAAGAGCGCTACCTCTATGATCTTGAAGAATTTGATAACTCTTTGTTTTTGCGTAAAGATATTGCCTGGATTAGGAATGATTATCTGATGATATTGCAGTTTGCCTGGGATCATTCATTTTATGATCAGGAAAAAGATGGATACAAGTTTAAAGAGTTTCTGGAGTCTGGTAAAAAACTGTTAGGAGGATATGATGTTTTCGGGATATGGCCTACCTGGCCTGCCCTCGGTGTGGATGACCGAAATCAGTGGGATTTGTATGCCGACCTTCCCGGCGGACTGGAGAAACTGAATGAACTCTCGGAATGGGCAAAACAAAACGGAACAAAGTTTTTTATTGCTTACAATCCGTGGGATCAGAGCACACGAACTGAAGACCCGTATGAGGGGATGGCAAAATTGATAAAAGCCGTTGATGCAGATGGTGTTGTGCTCGATACCAGGGGAAGCTCAAGCATTGAGTTGCAGAGGGCTGCCGACAGTGTTAAGTCCGGTGTGGTTATGTATTCTGAAGGAATGGCTGTGGTTAAAGATATGCCCGGGATCATTTCAGGACGTGTGCATGACGCCATATTCATGCCGCCGCCTCTTAATCTGAATAAGCTAATTAAGCCCGATTTTGCTATTTTCAGAGTTTGTCAGTTGAGCCAGGGAAGAATCCATCGTGAAGTGGCAATATCTCTGTTTAATGGTTATGGCATTGAGTTGAATACATTTGCGCCCGGACGACCCGCCTGGATGGATGAGGAACTGCGCTATCTTGGAAAAGCCGTTAAAGTTATGAGAGAAAACAGTTCTGCTTTTAACAATCTAAAATGGACTCCCCTGATTTCAACCTATAATGATAATATTTGGGTGAATAAATTTCCTGCTGAGAATAAAGCTGTTTATACAATTTACAGCCTGATACCGGAAGGCTATTCGGGAGGCTTGCTTGAAGTTGAGAAGAGTGACAATCTTCATTATGTGAGTCTGTGGAATCACGAGGAGCTAATAGCAGACACTTCAAACGGTAGATTCTTGATTCCTGTACAAACTCGTGCTTTCGATAAGTCATTTCTCGGAACAAGGCGTGAGGGAAGTGTGGATTGTATTGCCGGTTTTCCGGAGTTGCTGGATGTTGAAATGAGGGATGATTCTCTTTTTGTCAGTCCTGAAGGAGGGAACAGAATTGCCATTACTGCAGGAAATCCGGCTTATGATGCAGCAGTTACTATTTTTGATGCAGAGGATATTTCTCTTAATCTGTCCAATATTTTCGGAAGATATGAGGGGAAGTTTGTGATACAGCTTTTTGATAAAGATGAATTGCTTGATGAGCGCGTTGTTACTCCCAATCCCGGTACTCCAAAGCTGATAAGCAGGGTTGTTAAAACTTCAGTTCCCGAGGAGATGCCCGAAGGCATGGTAGAAATTCCTGCCGGTAGCATTAAGATGAAAATTGATGCAGGCGGAAACTTTATCCCTTATCCTGATTATGATGCTTCGGAAATAGTGAGGATATCTGGTTTTTATATTGATAAATATCCTGTTACAAATAACCAATTTTATGAATTTTTGGAATCAACAGGATATGCTCCTGAAGATACTACTAACTTTCTCAAAAATTGGAAAGAGAAGAAATATCTCAAAGGAATGAAGAATTACCCTGTGGTTTACATAAGCTATGAAGACGCAAATGCCTATGCTAAATGGGCAGGAAAGCGATTGCCAACCGAGGCTGAATGGCAATTTGCAGCACAGGGAACTGACGGAAGACTCTATCCCTGGGGAAATGAAATGGATGATGGCAAGTGCAATTCTGGTATTGGAAAGATAACTGCTGTGAATAAATATCCTGACGGGGCAACGCCCAATGGCGTTGAGGATTTGGTTGGTAATGTGTGGCAACTGACAAATGATATTTATGATGATGGAAGCTATTATTTTATAATAATGAGAGGCGGCAGCTTTTACAACCCGACTTCAAGCTGGTGGTATGTTAAAGGAGGCCCTCAGCCTCTTAACAAAACCCAAATGCTTCTGAGAGTCTCTCCCGGGTTTGAAAGAAACGCTACCGTAGGCTTCAGATGTGTGGCAGATGCTGAGTAGGAGAATGATATTTGACACACCTCTTTAGAATTTGCAATATGACTAAAAAAGACACTATAAAAATATTTGAAGACGGTGCTATTAGTACAGCTTGGGATAGTGATAATGAGAAATGGTATATCTCTATTGTTGATGTAATTTCTGTTTTAACACAAAGCATTGACCCAGCAGCCTATTGGAGAAAGTTAAAATAAAGACTTAAAGCAGAACCTTTTAAACTTTGCAGAAAGTAAAAAAGAAGCGAAGCAAGGCGGTAATGTTGCTAAGGTTGCAAAAAATGAACTTGAATTATGACTATTGAACAGTATATTGAAAAAGTAAGCATAAGGCTTAAATCCGGAATTTCAAGAGAGCATTCGTATCGTGGCGACCTTGAAACATTGATTAGAGATTTAGTAAAAGGCGTTGAAATAACAAACGAGCCTGCAAATGTAACCGACTGCGGAAACCCTGACTATGTAATAACAAAAGGAAAAATCCCAATTGGATATATTGAAGCCAAAGACATTGGAAAAGACCTGA
>JAOZLR010000093.1:5287-8814 GCA_029934735.1 Bacteroidales bacterium | reverse complement strand
TAATTATGAAAAAAGTATTTTTAATAAGCTTTGTTCTTTTTGCTTTTTTGCTGGGTGGCTGTGGATCATCTGAAAATGGCGAAAAGGTAAATTTAAAGGAGCCTGCTGCAAAAGCAGAATCCACTGTAGAGAATAAAACTCCTGCAGTTGGAGATAACGGGAATGAGAAGGTGGATTCAGAAGCATCAGATATTAAGCCTGAACATATTACAGCGAAGGATTTTAAGGACAAAATCTGGAATTATCAACAGAACCCTGAGAAATGGGTTTATGAAGGTGATCTTCCATGTGTTGTTGACTTTTATGCTGACTGGTGTCGCCCATGTAAGATGGTAGCTCCGATAATGGACGAGCTAGCAGATTATTATAAAGGACGAGTCTTATTTTATAAAGTCAATACAGATGAACAGCGTGAGCTTGCATCTGTATTTCAAATCAAAAGTATTCCATCAATCCTTTTTGCCCCAAAAAATGGAAAACCTTCTATGCAGGCTGGTGCGATGTCGAAAGAACAATATATTAAGATCATTGATGAGTATGTAATCGGGAATAAGAAAAATGCAAATAATTTAGATAGTAAAAGTAAAAACAATAATAAACAATCATAACAATGGAACATTTAACAAAACAAACATTTTTAGAAAAAGTATTTAATTTTGAAAAAAACAAAGAGTGGACTTTTGAAGGTCAACTGCCTTGTATCATAGATTTTTACGCTGACTGGTGCCAGCCTTGTAAAATGGTTGCCCCGATTCTTGAAGAATTGTCAGGTGAGTTTGAAGGTAAAATTAACATATACAAAGTTGATACTGAAGCTGAGCAGGAACTTGCTGCTGCATTTGGTATCAAGAGTATTCCTTCAATGCTTTTCTGCCCGAAGGATGCACAGCCTCAAATGGCAGTTGGCGCTTTGCCAAAGGAAACTTTGGTTCAGGTAATTAACGATGTGCTTTTAAAACAAGCAGTTGAAGCAAAAACTGAATAATTCCGGTTTTAGGAATAAATAAAAAAAGGATGAAGCAATTTGCTTCATCCTTTTTTTTTGGTTAAACTATATTTTCAATAAAAGCCTGTTACTTTTTCTCTTCTCTTTTTTTGTCCTCAATTTTTTTCAGAACATCTTCCTGAACAGCTTTTGGCAAAGCCATATATTTGTAGAATTCCATTGAATAGTTAGCTCGGCCACTTGTAACATTTCTCAGAGTAGTAGCATAACCGAACATCTCCATCAATGGAACAAAACCGTTGAGTTTCTGCGAACCTTTTCTATATCTTCTCATCGACTCTATTTTGCCACGACGCTTATTCAGGTCGCCAACAACATTTCCAATATAGTCGTCAGGAGTGTTTACCTCAATTTTCATAACAGGTTCCAGGAGAACGGGATTTGCTTTCATAAACCCATTCTTGAAAGCTTTGGAAGCACAGGTCTGGAATGCTCTGTCTGATGAATCAACCGCATGGAAACTACCATCAGTAAGAACAGCTTTGACGTCCACAACAGGAAATCCTGCAAGAATACCTCTTTCCATTGTCTTAACAATTCCCTTATTGACAGATGGAATATATTCACTTGGAATTACGCCACCCTTGATTTTATTAACAAATTCATAACCCTCACCACTATTTGGTTCAAGACGCATAACTGTTTGTGCATACTGTCCTTTACCACCTGTTTGTTTGCTATGCTTGTAATTGGTCTCAATTTCGGTAGTAATAGTCTCCCGAAGAGAAACTGCCGGTTCACCAACCTCAACATCCACTTTGAATTCTTCTTTCAGCCTGTCAACAATAATTTCAAGATGAAGCTCGCCCATTCCCGCAACAATGGTCTCCTCTGTTTCATCATCATAACGAACAGAGAAAGAGGGATCTTCATTAATCAGTTTTTGCAACCCTTCACCTAGTTTTGACTGGTCTTTACGCTTTGCAGGTAGTATTTTTAGTTCGATCACCGGAGGTGGAACATGAATTGATTCAAGAAATAACTTATTATCAGGATCACATAAAGTATCACCCGTTTTTGTCAGTTTCATCCCAATGAGTGCAACAATATCTCCAGGCCCGGCCTCTTTTATCTCCTCTCTGTCTTTTGCGCGAATTTTTAAAATACGGCCGATTCTTTCTCGCTTACCCTTAGTCGTATTCAGAATTTGCATCCCACTTTTTAAATGCCCGGAATAAATACGTATAAATGTTTGCTGTCCGACATAAGGGTCATTTATCAATTTAAAAGCAAGTGCCGAAAATGGATCTTTTGGAGAAGGATTACGTGAGTGTGATTTTTCAGGATCATCCACATCAATACCTATTGTAGCTCCAATATCAACAGGTGAAGGAAGGTAATCCACAACAGCATCAAGCAATAGCTGAACACCTTTGTTTTTGTAAGCAGAACCACAAAAAACAGGAGTTATAAGAAGTTTTAATGTTGCTTCTCTCGCTGCCAGATGTAACAAATCAGAAGGAACCTCTTTTTCATCAAAATAGAGTTCCATTATATCATCATTGTAATCAGCCAGCTTTTCAACCAGCTCCAGGCGGATTTTTTCAACATTTTCTTTATAATCCTCTGGAATTTCAACTTCTATTCTGTCACTATCAGTAAAGTTATATGCTTTGCGATCAATTACATCAATAACTCCAATGAAATCCTCTTCAGCACCAATAGGCAATTGGAAGGGAACCGGATTTGCGTCGAGATATTCATCCATCTGTGATACAACATCAAAGAAATCGGCACCTGTACGATCCATTTTATTTACAAATGCAATGCGGGGTACTTTATACCTGTCAGCTTGATACCACACAGTTTCACTTTGTGGCTCAACACCACCAACAGCACAAAACAGAGCAACCATGCCGTCAATTACCCTCAAAGATCTTTCGACCTCAAGTGTAAAGTCAACGTGTCCCGGTGTATCGATAATATTTATCTGATGATTATCCCATTCTGCTGAAATTGCAGCAGAAGCAATGGTAATTCCTCTCTCCTGCTCCTGCTTCATAAAATCCATTGTAGCCTCACCATTGTGAACCTCACCAAGCTTACGATTTACACCTGTGTAAAAGAGTACTCTCTCGGTAACAGTTGTCTTTCCTGCATCAATATGAGCAGCAATACCGATATTTCTTAATTTTGTTAATGTCATTCCGTTATTCTTTTAATATTTAAATCTCATTTGGGTTTTATAATAAACCCTAATTACTACAAATTGTTTATTTATAATTATCATCTCAGAAAAGCAGAAAGGGAATTTGATTTCGCACAACTTATTTGTTATCAACAATTTTATTCCATTTTCAACAGCATGCTGTCTGTCCTGAAAATTAGCGGGCAAAAGTAGTATAATAAATGATTAGTGCAAGATTTATTTTAGATATTTTGCTTGAAGGTAATTTATTACTTTTACAGGCCGTAATAATAGTAAAAACAGAGATATGAGATCAATCAAATTTCTTCCTGCTTTAGTTATAATCGTTTTACTTTTTAGTGCTTGTGGAGGGAGTGCTGAAAAAACCAAAAA
>JAOZLR010000093.1:0-5187 GCA_029934735.1 Bacteroidales bacterium | reverse complement strand
GATGGAGGTGTTGCAGGAGTTATAGGATGTGCAGCAGGGTTTCCGCAAATACAGTCACAGCCAAATAGTAATTTTGCATTCCTTGGCATTGTAGGAGACAAGGATTTTAATTATCTGGAGATGAAAGATATTGACAACCTGCTTGATACCTGGGAAACATATAATTATCTTCTTATTTATAATGGTAAGCACGACTGGCCTTCTGCAAGGGTGATGAATCAGGGTTTTATGTTTATGGAGTTTGATGCTATGCGTCATGGGTTGATGCCGGTTGATAACGGATCATTATATGAGTTTAAACAGATAAACGACAGCGTGAGAAATGCTGTCAGGCAAAGATTAGATTGGTATAGCTTGTATGAAGCTGACCGTAAAGCTACAGTCTTCCTGCAAGGACTGGATGATCTGGAGGAATATAAAGATGAGGTTAGTCAGTTGGTGAAGAAGCCGCAGTTTATCGTTCAGCAGGACAAGGTGATGCAATTAGATCAAAAGGAGTCGGCACTTCAACAAAAATATGTACAGGCTATGCCAAAGCAAAGTCAAAGCTGGTGGAAGAAGGAGATAAATGTGTTGATACAGGCATCGAAAAATGCAAATACGGAAGGTGAAAGGCTGATGAGCACAAGGTTATTGAACTACCTCAGCCTGATTTCATTTTTTAGTTCAGAAAATGCTCTCAAACAAAAACAGGCTGGTGCCGCCGACAAATTTCTGATGATTTATGAAATGGTCGATTCCGACAATCCTGAAGTCTATTACCTCAAGGCAGCTTACTTTATGATATTGAAGAAAAATGATGCTG
The DNA here is from genome assembly GCA_029934735.1 of Bacteroidales bacterium. GTDB lineage: Bacteria > Bacteroidota > Bacteroidia > Bacteroidales > JAADJA01 > JAADJA01. Next base: position 4,382 of record JAOZLR010000093.1, on the reverse strand, counting down.
CTTTGGGTCAGTTGCAAAAGGCTGCGGATAAAGGTTTTAATGAGCCTGAAAGATTGAGGAATTCTATGACTTTCAAAGCTATAAGCAATAGCAAAGAGTTTTTAAAGATTATGAATGAGGTAGAAGAGAATATTGCGGAAGATGATTAGTAAAAATACCCTTGGATATTTACTCTTTACCTACAATAATATGTTTGGAATCTATCACTTATAGTGCAAAAATACGTTTGGATAATTGTATTTTATTATTTTTCTCCAAAGCATGAGAGGGTGACATAATTCCCTTACTCGAAAAGGCTAACCCGCAGATATTATTCTTACCTTTGCAATTCAATGAGAATATTGCATGTGTTTATTATAATAGACTTTTAACCCAGATGGTAACAAAAATTTTCAGCAATGAATCCGATATATTTAGATTATAATGCCACAACACCTATAGACAAAGAGGTTGCAGACGCAATGCGACCGTTTTTGGATGAATATTTCGGAAATCCGTCGAGTACCCATACTTATGGGATTAAAACAAAACTTGCTGTGGAAAATGCCCGAAGACAAATAGCCGACCTGATTAGTTGCGAACCGTCGGAAATTGTTTTCACTAGTGGCGGGACTGAATCAAATAATTTTGCTATCAGAGGGATTGCATTTGCTCATCAGGATAAGGGAAATCATATTATAACCTCATCGGTGGAGCATCCTGCAGTTTTTGAAGTGTGCAGGTATCTTGAGAGATTCGGGTTTGAGATTACATATCTTACTGTTGATAAATATGGTATGGTAAACCCGAAAGATGTTGAAACAGCCATAAAAGATGAAACGATTTTGATTTCGGTGATGCATGCAAATAATGAGGTTGGCACTATTCAGCCGATTGAGGAAATTGCAGAAATTGCAAAAAAGCACAATGTAATTTTGCATACTGATGCTGCTCAGTCATTGGGAAAGATAGAGGTTAACGTTGATGAAATGGGGGTAGATTTATTAAGTATTGCCGGTCATAAACTTTATGCCCCCAAAGGTATCGGAGCTATTTATATTCGTAGTGGCGTCACGCTCGAAAAATTAATTTATGGAGCTGATCACGAGCAAAATCTACGCGCCGGAACAGAGAATGTCCTTGAAATAGCTGGGCTTGGGAAAGCCTGTGAAATAGCAGGCCGTAATCTTGACAAAAATGCAGCACATTATCAAAAAACGAGAGATTATCTACATAATCTTTTAAAAGAGGCTTTACCACAAATTCAGCTTAACGGGCATCCTGATAAGCGCCTGCCTAATACTTTGAGTATCTCCTTTCCAAGAGTTGAGGCCAATACACTTATCTCCCGCCTGGATGGTGTAGCAGCATCAGCAGGTGCAGCTTGCCATGCGGAAAGTATTGACGTTTCGGCTGTTTTGGAAGCTATGTTAGTCCCTCTGGATTATGCAATGGGAACGATACGTTTCTCAACAGGGAGAGATAATACGATGCCGGAAATAAAGAAAGCAGCAGAAGAGATTATTACTGCTGTAAAAGAGCTTTCGCCTAAAGAAAAAGAAGATATTAATATAAAAATTTCAGACACCAAAGAGATAAAACTTACACATTATACTCACGGATTGGGATGTGCCTGTAAAATTAAACCTCAGAATCTTGAAAAAGTATTGAAAACATTGCCTGGTTTTTTTGATAAGAATGTACTGGTAGGAACGGAAACCTCTGATGATGCAACTGTTTATAAAATTAATGATGAGACTGCAATTGTCCAGACTCTCGATTTTTTTACTCCCATAGTTGATGACCCTTTCGATTTTGGTGCAATTGCAGCAGCAAATGCCCTTAGCGATATTTATGCAATGGGAGCAAAGCCTTTGTTTGCCTTAAACATTGTAGGGTTTCCCGAAGATACACTACCGCTGAGTGTTTTGGAGCAAATATTGAAAGGTGCACACGATAAAGCAAGCGAAGCCGGCATAAATGTTCTTGGCGGACATACAATTGAAGATCCTGAACCTAAGTATGGTATGGTGGTGAGCGGCGTTATTCATCCTGACAAGATAATAAAAAACGAAGGGGCAAAACCGGGAGATGCCATAGTCCTTACAAAACCATTGGGAACAGGAATTATCTCTACAGCCATAAAAAGAGGCCTGGTTGACGACAGCCTGCGAAAAGAGGTAACCGCACTGATGAGCCAACTGAATAAGACGGCAGCCGAAGTAATGGAAAAGTATGAAATACATTCCTGTACTGACGTTACAGGCTTTGGGTTGTTAGGGCATTTAAGGGAAATGAGTAAAGCTTCAAGATGCAACGTAAATATTGTTTTTAATAATATTCCTTTTATCAGGGAAGCCAAATCACTGGCTGCAGCAGGTATAATTCCCGGTGGGACATTTAATAATCTTGATTTTGTGAAGAATGATGTTGATTTCGGATCAATGACCAGAACCAATCAACTACTACTTTGCGATGCACAAACGTCGGGCGGCCTGCTCGTGGTATTAAACAGTAGCATTGCCGGGGCGTATATTGAGGAATTAGCCGGGGCAGGAGTCTCAGAAGCCGTAATTATCGGAGAGTTTACGGAAAGTGGCAACGGGAGGATTTCGATAATTTAGGATTTGGTTGTTTGTTAAAAAACTTATAATTTTACCGTTTGTAATTTAAAATATTAATCAATATGAAAATGATAAAGTCACTTACTATTTTAATAATAGTTTTGCTTTGCAACAATGTGAATGCAAATGATACAATTGTGGTGGCCTCAAATATGTTTAGAATTGATCATTCAAAAACTTTAATAGTTATTAATCAGGATGTTAATAGTATTAATGCTACATGGACACAATTGAAAAGTGTAATTCTGCTTGATGATACATATTACGATATAGTTACTCCTCTTGATAGTGTTCAAATTGGTGTTGGATACGAGGTACTAAACGTTTTAAATAATCAGGATTATATGATGTATTTTACGCAACTACCAATAATTAGTATTTCTACTATTTATGAGATTGTTGACGAGCCAAAGGTTTTAGCTAATTTTACGATGGTTGAGACCAATCAAAATGAAATTACATCAAATATGGGAATTGAATATCGGGGGGTCTGGTCGCAGACTTTACCAAAAAAATCTTTTAGAATAGAATTTTGGAGTGATACTATTGGTAATGACACTGAGAAAATTAGTTTGCTGGGAATGCGGACTGATGATGATTGGAATTTACAAGCTATGTACAACGAACCTTTAAGATTTAGGAGTAAGACAAATAATGATTTATGGAGAACGATACATACACCATATTATATTTCTTCTGAGCCTGATGCCAAGAGTGGTATTCAAATGAAGTATGCTGAATTATTTCTTAATGGTGAATACAGAGGGCTTTATTGTGTTAGTGAGCGTGTTGACAGAAAGCAGCTAAAATTAAAAAAGTATGATGGAAGTATCCGGGGAGAGTTGTACAAAGGTGTATCCTGGGGCGATGGAACAGTAATATTTGAGAATCTGCCTCCTTACAATAATAGCAGTATTTTATGGGATGGGTTTGAATATAAGTATCCTGAAGATGAAGTTGATTGGATTAATTTATATGATTTTGTGGATTTTGTTATGCATGAATCTAATGAGGTTTTTTATTCAGAATATCAATCTGAATTCAATATTGATAATGCTGTAGATTACTTTCTGTTTCTAAATTTATTACGAGCTTCAGATAATACAGGTAAGAATATATATATTGCCAGATATAAAACTAACGATCCTTATTTTTATGTACCCTGGGATTTAGATGGAACTTTTGGAATTGTTTGGGATGGAAGCCAAATGAATATAACAAGTGGTTTATTGTCAAATGGGTTTTTCGACAGACTATGGAAAGACTGCTCTGAAAACGGTTTTAGAGAAAAACTCCAACTGCGATGGAATGATTTGAGAAGTAATATAATTTCAGATTCTGCTCTTACGAATATGTTTCAGGTAAATTATAATTATTTAACCCAAAATGCCATTTACGAAAAGGAATCTATTGCATGGAATGACTATAGCTTAGATACAACGCAAATATCTTATATGTCGGGCTGGACAAACAAAAGATTGATATATTTAGATGAGAAAATTAATGACACCTGTGTTCCTATTGGGATAAATTCAGTAAAAAAGCTGGCTTTTAAGGTATATCCTAATCCTGTAAGCGATTTTTTATATATAGATTGCGAAGTTCCCAATACACTCAATGTGGAGATTTATAATGTTTATGGGCAGTTGATTAAGACTGCCTGTTTAAGTAGGGAAGAGAATAGAATATCATTGAATGGCTTAAGTAATGGTCTTTATTTTATTAATATTAGAAGCAAAGATTATGATGAAACAATGAAGATAGCTGTTCAAAGATAAT
>JAOZLR010000458.1 GCA_029934735.1 Bacteroidales bacterium | reverse complement strand
GGTTGTAAACAGATCGGTGCGCTTCATCAATAATTATTAAGTCGAAATGACCTACACCATAGAAACGCTCATGTGCATTTCGGACATTATCGATTCTATTCATCATACTTGGGTAGGTGCTGAATACTAAGCGTGTGGTATCGTTTTCCTTGTCTTCGGTTAAATCTATTGAACTCAATTCTGGTAGGTGTTCGCCAAAACTGTTTTTGGCTTGTCGTACCAAAGCATTTCTGTCGGCCAAAAACAAAACACGTTTAACCCAGTTGTTTTTAAACAATACATCGACCAAGGCAGCGGCAGTTCGTGTTTTTCCACTACCTGTTGCCATTACCAGCAGTGCATTTCTTTTGTAACCCTTAAGTTGATTTCCGGCATCAGTTACAAAATTCTCGTTCACACGTTGTATGGCCTCCAGTTGATAAGGACGACCGGCAATAGCACTGTTCACATTAGCTTTCCGAATATCTTTTCTGGTGGTGCGTTGTTGGATAAGCCACTGGAGTTCTTCTTTGGTGTAAAATCCATAAACCCTGCGTGGGGTACTATAAAATGTATCGTTCCAGATTTTGGATTCGTAGCCATTGGAATAAAATATTACAGGACGTTGCCCATGCATTTTTTCCAGGCAATTGGCATATAGAAAGGCCTGGTGTTTTCCGGCTTCAATATCTATTGAAGTCCGTTTGGCTTCAATAATTGCTAAGGGAAGTCCGTTGTCGTCCCAGAGCACATAATCTACAAATCCATTGCCTCGTGGGTTATCGGCTGTAATTGGCATTCCCTTCACAGGGTATTCCAATTCGCGACCTTTACGAAGTTTCAGCCAGCCTGCTTCTCTTAAATCAACATCAATAAGGTGGTTGCGTGTTTCTGCTTCGGTAAACTCACTGCCAATATTTACCTTACGTTGTTTCTTCTGTAACTGAAGTTGCTCCCTGGCCTCTTCCTCTTTACGTTTAAGGTTGGCATAAGCTATTTCGCTTTGCTGTGCTTTTTCAAGTATTTCCTCTTTTTCGCTCAGCAGTTTTTCAATCTGTGCTTTCAGTAATTCCTGCTGCTGCTCACGTTCCTTTTCAAGTTCTTTAAGTCGGCGTTGTTTAGCACCAACTTTCGGAATTAAGTCTTCATCGAATTTTCCGGGCATTTCCGGACGAACTTCACTGTAAGTATCGGCAAACCATTTTAAATAGCCATAAATATATTTAATGCTTATCAGTGCGTCTTTAGGCGTTACTTTATTGCCGTAATGTGCCGCGTTATTGCCTGTTTTCCTTACAATGTGAATTCCGTTAATGTGCTGAAATGGAATAATCTGTTTGATTTCCTCCTGATTCATCAGGTTTACCAATTCTGTATTGTATGGTAATTCAAGATATTCAAGATCGTAAAGCTGATACATGCTCTCTTCCAATACCAATCGACAATAACCAACTGTGGAGACCGGCTCGGTGTTAACCCGCTCTTCTGCCCTTTTCATTTTACTGAAAAGAGAAGACCATTCGGTATGTAGGAAGTTAAAGTTAGACATTAAAGAGGGTTAAAAATACAATTTATATTTTAAAATGGACTTGGATGGATCTCTTGTTTTTCTCTTATTTCTGCCATGTTACACAATTAATCATGCCACCTTTTTTTGATAAGGCCTTTGCATTAATTTTTATGACTTCTTTACCATAGTACTTTTCCAGATCTTCTTTTGCCCCATCATCATATTCTTCCATCCCATATGAAGGCATTAAAATGAGGTTGTCCAGCTTAAGAAAATTCAAATACAGATTAAAATTATTTTTTAATTCCTTTTCATCTTTCTGCTTTCCTTCAACATAGGTCAGATACTTCCATTTAAGCCCGGCATTGTACAAACTCATACGTAAAGAATAGAAAAACTGTTCAACAGATTGCCTTTTATAAGTGTGTAGTTTATTTACCTCTTTTAAAACTTCCCGGTCATCACTAATCAAAACGGTATTTTCATCTATAAATCTTACTGCTCCATCAACATGACCTGTATAATCATCTGGATGGATTGGGATAATAACGATCCTGTCAAGCTTTAATTTATCCTTAATCTCATTACAAATTTCTTTTTCTGATAACGGCTGGTTCTCTATGATTACCCTGTTGGAAATGATTCCTGTTCTGCCATATATTTCTATTGCACCCCCATCCAGTTTGATTTCTGATTTTTCATAATCGGTGATATCTAGTTCAGAAAGTATTAAATCAACATTAGGGATGGTTTTTCTTCCTTTCTGGATTTCCATCAGGTAGATGGGTGCGTATTTGAACTTTACCAGTTTGCTATCTGAGGCATGTATGGGCATATAGTCCCTGCACCATTCGTTATCAGTATGGTTTTTGATTATCTCCAGGTTGTATTCAGGACTTATAAGAACCTGTTTTAGTCGATTATAAACAGGCGCCCCCCAGTCCGTTTCCACCAAATATTTTGAAATGTAAACTGTTTCACTATTATTTTTATCGGTGTCTTTCTTGTTATTAAGGCTTTTTGCTACACCTTTCAGTTTTTTCTTCGACTCAAACTGGCAAAAATCAATTACTCCACACAACTCACATTTTGGATTATTTTTTAGGCAAATTCCATCAGCTATCCCAAATTCTTCTTTCTCTCCGACCTGCCCATATTGTACGAAAATGATGT
>JAOZLR010000457.1 GCA_029934735.1 Bacteroidales bacterium | reverse complement strand
GAGGAAAGATTTCTATAAAGACTTCATTTCAACATAAAGACTGTTTGCTAAAGTTATTTTTGTTAGATTCTTTGTTTAATTGAGCTATTGTATCACCAACAATACTCCCTCTCCTCACAGGAGAGGGGCAGGGTGAGGTGTTATTAGACTGTAATATTAAACATTTTTTTTAAAAAAAAACTCACGCAAAGTTAAGTAACTTCACGTGAGTTTTATATGTCATTAGTATGATAACTTCTTACGGAAGTGGATTTGCCAAATAATTAGTAACACTAACTGTTGGCAGACTTGCTCCAAATTTGCCGTTTATTGCATAAATAAACTGATTGGCAATTAAGGCATAACCCTGCTCAGTTAAATGAACTCCATCTAGTGAGAAGGCATTCCCTGTTATGTATTTCGAGCTGAATGTAACTCCGTCGTAAACAACACCGTTTTTAATTTCATTCAGATAGCTGTGAATATCTACCAATGCAAGGTCATATTGTTGAGCTAGGGCAGCAATTGTAGCATTATATCCCTCAATAGCATTGTTTATTTTTAATATTTCATCTTCATCAAGAATATACTTGTGAGGGATCGACACTGCACTACCATATCCATAGCATTGCAGAGAATCGGAAGGTAAAGTAAGAAGGAAAATATCAGATTCCATCATCTGCCTTGGAAATCCTGTTCCTGCATCTTCAACAATAAAAGGATTCTGACCTAATGAAAAAGTAATACCTAATGGTTGATAAGCAAAATTTAATGAATCAACCTGACCCTGACGGGTAAGTACCAAACCATTGTAAGGAATTTTTGTATTCATATAAGTAAAATAAGGAGCAGCCATAATATCAGGGATGTTTGCAATAATACCTTTAGCATCTGCTATAGTAAGGTTTGTTAAAATAATATTCAAAAAGTATGCAAAAGATTGCTGCCCTGTGATAGTATCACCTGTTCCACCCCCGGAAGCGTATCCTAAAACATCATTATTCCCAATCCAGAGGGAAAAGAATGTAGGTGCCTTTGCAACTGCATCACCAATAACAGTAGCATCATCAGCGGTTGCAAAACGCGCATAATAAGGATTTGCAAGTCCTACAGGAACACCGGCAGGATTACCATATCCCGGAGCAAGAAGGTGGAACGATTTTGCACCCGGAACTCCCAAATTATTTACTGTGTAACCAACATGTCCGTAACCTTCAGGCTGTCCTTGAGCAGGAACAGGTCCCATTGAAATGTTTCCAAGGCAATCAGGTTTGTACCCAAGCTCTAATTTTCCGGGTAACACACCATATTCACTTTCAACAACAGGTTGAATAAATTCTCCGCCACCTGCTTTTTTCATTTGTTCTGCAATGATACTTGGATATGAATTAGCCTGACTTGAATGGTATAAGGCACTATTGGAATAACCGGCTGTAAGAGAGTTCCCGACCGCTACATAGGTTGAGAAATCGGCACTGCCGGATGAGTATGTAAACTCGTCTTTTATTTCGGGCTGGCAAGCAAAAAGCAACCCCAATAAACTGAATAATAAAATATATCTGTATTTCATGATTTTCATAATATTTAAGATTAGAAACTATAACTTATACCAAGTCCGGGAATAAATGCCATTGATTTATATGTTCCGCCAAAATTATCCGGCTCGTACATTTTTACAGACTCATTACCGCTTAGTTGTAGGTAACTCAGATCAATGCTTAGTCCTTTGGTCGGCATTATTGATAACCCTAATGTCCAGCCAATCTGGTCCAGACTAACAGTCTCAGGACTGAAATATTTTTCGTTTGTGGGAGTGGGGTCATAATAAACACCTGCTCTTGCAATTATTTTGTCCGAAATATTATATTGTCCTCCCAGTCTGAAGATAGCGGTGTTGCTATACTCTCTCGGGCTCCTTGAATCTGTAAGAAGCTCATTGTTTTCCTTAAAGTCAATAATGAGTGAGTCATAAGCTCCCCAGAATACATAATCAAATTCAAAGGCAAGCATAAATTTTTCAGTAAACTGATATGATAACCCAATATCAAGATTAGCGGGTAAAGGTAGTGTTGCATCAAAGTTTCCGGATGAAGGGAAATAGTCGCCAAGAGATGAAGGAATTTCAGTAAACTTGGTGTCTCCGTTTTCAACCTTCATATCAATTTTTGAACGATAGTCAATACCAATATTTAGTTTTTCGGTGGCTTTGTAAAATACACCAATATTAAATCCAAAGGCAACAGTAGAGCCATTCATATTAAACTCCCCGTTAACCGGGTCAGCAATAGCTCTATTAATCTCAACTGCACCTGAAACAATGTCGAGGCCTGCGCCAATACCCAATTTATCACCTATCTTATAGGCAATTGTAGGCTGAATATAAATAGCAGCCAATGAAATATTTTGAATCAGATAGCGGCCATCCCAATTGTCATCCCAAACCGAAGAGCTGCCATAGGGAGTATTCACACTAACCCCTACACTAAGATCGTCAGTAACTTTATATGCACCATAAAAATAGAATGGTGTACCTGTTGGGTTGTCAGTTCTGGCCTGATAATCTGAATTATTTGCCTGGAAAACAACTTTTGAAAAAATCCCGCTTGCTCCAATTGAAAAGTCAGCCTTTTTAGGCATAAATGACAATGAGCCGGGATTGTAAAACATACTACTGGCACCGAAAGC
>JAOZLR010000456.1 GCA_029934735.1 Bacteroidales bacterium | reverse complement strand
TACTATTAAAAACATCGAAAAGGAATGAACTATAAACATATAATTGCGGAAGTTTACCAAGAAGTTAAAAATATTGAAGAGAAAGGACAATCAGCTTCTTACATTCCTGAATTATCTAAAGTTAATTCAGAAAATTTCGGAATTCATATATCAACTGTTGATAATTTTGATTTTGGTATAGGAAATTATAATGAAAAGTTTTCTATTCAGAGTATTGCAAAAGTACTTTCTCTAAGTTTAGCATATAAGTTACTTGGCGAGAAAATATGGGAAAGGCTTGGGGTAGAACCTTCAGGTACAAGTTTTAACTCTCTGGTTCAACTTGAAGTTGATAATGGAATACCCAGAAATCCTTTTATTAATGCAGGAGCTATTGTAATTTCGGATATTCTTGTTAGTCATTTAGAAAATCCAAAAGAAGATTTTTTAGAATTTGTCAGAACTCTCTCGGATAATCCAGACTTAAGTTATTCAGATAAAATATCTGCCTCTGAGAAATCAACAGGACATCGGAATATAGCTATATGCAATTTCATGAAGTCTTATGGAAATATTCTAAATGACCCTTCAGAAGTCCTTGACTTTTATTTTGATCTTTGCTCACTTGAGATGACTTGCAAAGAACTTTCAAAATTATTTTTATTTTTAGCAAACGGTGGTTGTAAAGTAGTTGATAACAAACGAATTTTAACCAAGAGTCAATCTAAAAGGATAAATGCCCTGATGCAAACTTGCGGCTTTTATGACGAGTCAGGAGAATTTGCATTTAAAGTTGGTCTTCCCGGTAAAAGTGGTATTGGTGGTGGAATAGTGGCAATACATCCGAATCAATATGCTATTGCTGTGTGGAGCCCAAAACTGAATAAAAAAGGAAATTCATATAAAGGAATGAGATTTCTGGAGGAGTTTACAACAAAATCAGAACAATCAATATTTTGAGATAACAGAACACATTCGAGTAGTCCGACTCGCCAACAGCAATGATCCCAGCGGTTATTATTTCCAGGGTACTATTGCCTCATTATTTTCAATCTCTATCCTGAATTCACACAGTCTTTGGGGTGGCAAATTAATGTTAATCCGGGTTGCTGATTTTGTTACACGAAATTTAGTTTTCATTAATACAGCTCCTGAGCTAACATCAATTAATTTACCTTCATAATCTCCGTGATTTAACAGATACAATTCTGCATCAAATGAGCGATTTTGTTTGCCAAAGTGATAAAGTTCTGCTTTGAAATTATCCGGAGAACTCTGATGCACCAAAGCTGCAATTTTTTCAGGCTTTGTCAACCACCTCACTGCGTGCATTGGGAAATACAAACCATCTCCAGGTTCACCGGTAATAGATGAAAGGAGGGTTTTTGTATCAGGAATTAAGATTGGTTCAGGAAGATTGGGAAAAAGTCCCGGTGTAGAAAAAAGATGTGGAAACCGCAAAACCCGGTCAGTAAAGCGAACCTCCCGGGTATATCCGGGAAAATTATCACGGAGTGCTTTTGCCGTCTGTTTAAAATTTATTAATAGAGCAGTGTTATTCTGATAAAGACGAAAATGCATATAGGGCGAAAGGCTACGCTGGATTAAAGAATTAAATTCCTTATTATTAGTTAATATCTGATATTTGCAAAGTACATTCGTTAAAAGTCCCAGTCGCTGACCACACCACAATTTGCTTCCCGGAATAGTGGGTTCTGAGCTTTTTTGGTCGAGATAATATTGACGAACATTTGCCATGCTTCTAATCGGTTCAAGAAATGTGGAATCCTGACTCATATGAAATGCGAGTAAAATAGATTGTGTCATCATTGTCATAGCACTCGGCCAGCTATATAAAGTGTTATTAACATAGTTGTTTGGCTCCCACCAATTGGGAGAAACACCACCTACGTTTCCATCCGGCCAATGTATAGCACTGGGAATTACACCAGCAGGCTTAGCCCTCTCCTCTCTTGCTGCAGCATCAACCCAGGTAGAGAGCCATCTAAGCAAAAGGTCGCCAACTTTCTGATCTCCTGTCCGTTGCCAATACAATAGCAATGGCTGAACAGCCCTGGGGTGATAAACTGTTCCACATGCTTTGCGATCAGTAAGATCAACACTATCTGAGGTAAAATAGGTGCTTTTGAACTGCAATTGACCCCGGTCATTTATTCCGGTCCAAAGAGTATCCATCATTGAATAGAGCTGTAATGCTTTATTAGTCCAATCCGTATTGTTGGGTTGAAGAAGCATCATTGGGGTGATGGCATCTGATCCATCTTCAGCAGTATGCTCAACATCGCTCATACGGTTTGTATAGCCTTTGGACATATGAGGCTGAGCCATAAGTGCCTGAGAAAATATTTCCTGAGCTGTTTCAATCTTGTTATCATGAAAGCCTATGAGTACAGGCTGCCAGAAACGCCACATCTCACAATCATCGCCCCAACCACCGCCGTAATCACCCTTCTCAAGTTGTCGGTTATCAATCCACCAATGAATTATTTCAGCAAGGCGTTCTATTGCTTCTCGTTGATCATTTGCCCAGGCTGGCGCATTGGTATCAGCAGCAATCGGACGCTTTGTCGGATAAGCCTCCCCAAGATACATGCTAATGATTTTATTTTCCGGAAAAATTTTATGCAGGTTCTCAAAATTCGTTTTGACCTTACCAATTACCTCTTGC
>JAOZLR010000455.1 GCA_029934735.1 Bacteroidales bacterium | reverse complement strand
CTGATGGCAGTTCTCAACTTCTTATTGATGAGGTTTTGGCAAAAGAAAAAATATAGCTGAGTAACTTTTTAAAATAAACAGCAAACTATGCTTAAAAGAATAGCTTGTGTATTATTCCTATTTATTGTAATTCCCTGGACTCAGGCACAAGAAATTAAAAAATCACCAAACCTTATCATTATCCTTGCTGATGATTTAGGAAATGCCGACGTTGGATTTAACGGTTGTTTAGATATTCAAACCCCAAATATTGACCGCTTGGCAGAAAGTGGTGTGGTTTTCACAAATGCGTACGTAACTTATTGTGTTTGTGGCCCCAGCAGGGCAGGTCTTATTACCGGGCGTTATCAGGATAGATTTGGATTTACCGATAATCCCCTGTTTGCCTCCAACGATTCGCTTATGGGACTTCCCCTTAGTGAAGAGACTTTGGCAGATGTGTTAAAGCAGGCAAATTATAAATCGCTGGCCATTGGAAAATGGCATTTGGGAGCACACGAATTGTTGCACCCTATGAAAAGAGGATTCGACGACTTTTATGGGTTTTTGAGCGGTGGTCATGAATACTTCCCTGAGCAGTTGACTTTAAATGACCCATTTGAGGCAACAACTCAATACGATGGTTATAAAACCAAATTGCTAAAAAACTATACACGGGTTGAGGAGAAAGAGTATTTAACCGATGCGTTTTCAAGAGAAGCTGTTGCATACATCGAAGAAAATAGAAACAACCCATTTTTTATTTATCTTGCATACAATGCGCCACATACGCCTTTGCAGGCAACTGAAAAATATTTAAGCCGTTACAGCAATATAAAAGATGAAAAAAGAAGGACATACGCTGCAATGGTCAGTGCCGTTGACGATGGTGTTGGTTCGATTCTTTCGAAATTGAATGAACTAAATTTAACTGAGAACACAATTGTTATTTTCCTTTCCGACAACGGTGGCCCCGAACGAACAAATGGCTCAGACAATGGAGTACTGAGAGGTGGAAAAAGTCAACTGTTTGAAGGAGGTATCCGTGTTCCTTTTGCCATGCAGTGGCCTGCTAAAATACCTGCCGGAATGATTTATGAAAAGCCGGTTATTTCTCTCGATATTTTCTCGTCTGTTATTGCTCAAACCAGCAACCGGGTAAAACCAAAAAATCAGCTCGATGGTGTAAATTTAATTCCTTACCTTATTGGCGAAAATGACAAATCGCCACACGATTATTTGTACTGGCGAAAGTTTGATGAAAAAAAATATGCTATTCGAAATGGAGATGAAAAGTTGATAGTTGAAAGCGAAATCCATAAAATGTTATTCGACTTAAAAAATGATATTGGCGAACAGAATAATCAAAGTAATGATAGGATGGAACGTGTCGTTCAGTTAAATAAAGATTTAAGAAAATGGGAATCAGAAATGCAAGGACCTGCCTTTTTAGGCTTACTTAAAGATAAAATTTATAACGAACAACATCCTGAAAGATTTACAAAACAAATAAAATAAATATATATCATTATGAAAACAATACTTTCTCAAGTTTGTACAATTCTGTTTGTTAGCCTGTTATTATCTTCCTGTATGGAAACAAAGGAGTCTGCTAAAATTATGCCGGGCGAAATTTGGCTTGATACTGATGGAAATTTTATTAATGCTCATGGTGGTGGAATGCTCATTTATAACAACACCTATTACTGGTATGGGGAGATGAAATCGGGGGAAACCTATACGCCTGAATGCAATAAGGAGTGGGGAGGAACACGGGTCGATGTAACCGGTGTATCCTGTTACTCTTCCAAAGATTTAATTAACTGGCAATATGAGGGGAATGTATTACCAGTTGTTACTGACAATCCTGGCCACGATTTACATACCAGCAAAGTGGTTGAACGACCTAAAGTGGTTTACAACGCCAAAACAAAAAAGTTTGTAATGTGGATGCATATTGACAGTATGGATTACTCAAAAGCATCGTCGGGAGTTGCAACAAGCGATAGTCCCACCGGTCCGTTCACGTATATTGGTAGCACGAGGCCCAATGCAGGTTTTTGGCCTCTGGATGTTTCGGAAGATGACAAGAAAGATGGAAATTTGGCCGAGGATTTTGAAACCGGACAAATGGCCCGCGATATGACAATTTTTGTTGATGATGACGGGAAAGCATATCATTTCTACTCTTCTGAAAACAATGTCACACAACATATTGCCGAACTTTCTGACGATTATTTAAGCCATACAGGCAAATATAAGCGTCTGTTTATTGACCGTTCAATGGAGGCAGCGGCCGTTTTTAAAAGAGAAGGAAAATACTATTTTATGGCTTCCGGGTGTACTGCATGGGATCCTAATCCGGCCAGGTTGGCAGTAGCTGAAAATATTTGGGGGCCATGGGAAGAGCTGGATAATCCGTGTGTGGGCGAAAATGCAGAGCTTACGTTTATTTCTCAAAGCACTTATGTAATTCCTGTTCAGGGGGGAAAAGATGCTTTTATTTTTATGGCCGATAGATGGAATAAAGACGATTTAAAAGATTCAAGATACATCTGGCTACCAATAGAATTTGGTGATAAAGACAGTGTTAGCATAAAATGGCATGATGAGTGGGATTTGGATATTTTTGGAGAGTAATATAAAAGTTTAAAATGAAACGAGCATGATTATTAGTAACACACAACTTGTCCCGTA
>JAOZLR010000454.1 GCA_029934735.1 Bacteroidales bacterium | reverse complement strand
TAAAAATGTTTAAAATATTAAAATTGAATTAACCGTTTAATTAACAATTTGAAAAGAGCGGAGGAAATCATTTTATAATTTATTATGACCGAACGAATAATTGACATAACCACATACAGCCCACTTGAAATATACGGTGTTAACGACCGAAATATCAATCTTATAAAGTCATTCTTCCCGAAGTTGAAGATTGTAGCTCGTGGTGAGATGATTAAGGCAATTGGCAGCAAAGATATCCTTGATGATTTTGAGAGTAAGTTTGAATTGTTGCTGGTGAGTTATGATAAGTTCGGGAAACTTACCGAGAAAGATATTGAGCAGATTTTGGGTGATAATGAAAATCAGGTTTCCAAACCTGAACAGATTAAAGAAAACGGGGTGTTGGTGCATGGTCGTGAAGGCAGGCATATAAAAGCTTTGACTGTCAATCAACAGAAGATGGTGAAAAGTAGTGAGAAAAATGACCTGATATTTGCCATTGGTCCCGCTGGAACAGGAAAGACATATACTGCTGTTGCTCTCGCTGTCAGGGCTTTGAAAAATAGGGAGGTGAAAAGGATTATTCTTACTAGGCCTGCTGTTGAAGCAGGGGAGAGCCTTGGGTTTTTGCCCGGCGATTTTCGCGATAAACTCGATCCCTATTTACAACCTCTTTATGATGCTTTGCGCGATATGCTTCCGACTCAGAAGTTATTAAAATATCTCGAAGACGGAACTATTGAGATAGCACCCCTTGCTTTTATGCGAGGACGTACTTTAGACCAGGCTTTTGCCATTCTTGATGAGGCGCAGAATGCGACTGAAATGCAGTTGAAGATGTTTGTAACGCGAATGGGGAAATCATCAAAATTTATAGTTACAGGTGATGTTACGCAGATAGACTTGCCGAAGAAACAAGCTTCAGGGTTGAAGCAGGCCGAACAGCTTTTAACGGGAATTCAGGGGATTGATTTTATCTACCTTGATGAGAAGGATGTGGTAAGGCATAAACTGGTTACGAGAATTATCAGGGCGTATAGTGGTGAATAAAGATTAATATTTTATATGATAAAAATAATAAACAATGACAAACGCAATTATTAAAACCGATTTTAATTTTCCTAAACAAAAGAGTGTTTACAAAGGAAAAGTACGAGATGTGTACAATATTGATGACCAACTGCTGGTGATGGTGGCAAGCGACCGTATTTCGGCTTTCGATGTAGTGCTGCCTAGAGGTATTCCATATAAAGGGCAGGTCTTGAATCAAATTGCAGCTAAGTTTCTGGATGCGACTTCTGATATTTGCCCAAACTGGAAACTGGCCTCTCCTGACCCGATGGTTACTGTAGGACATTATTGCGATCCTTTTCCGGTTGAGATGATAATAAGAGGCTACCTTACCGGGAGCTCCTGGCGGACATATAAAAAAGGGGCAAGAGAGATTTGCGGGGTTGCAGTTCCTGATGGTATGCGTGAACATGAACGGTTTCCTGAGCCTATTGTCACTCCTACTACAAAAGCTACTGAAGGACATGATGAAGATATTTCAAAGGAGGAGATATTAAGTCAGGGTTTGGTGTCGGCAGAAGATTATGCTTTACTTGAGAAATATACCAAAGAACTGTTTAAGCGGGGAACTGAGATTGCTGCAGAAAAGGGACTTATTCTGGTAGATACAAAATATGAGTTTGGGAAAAAGGATGGTATAATATACCTGATTGATGAAATTCATACTCCTGATTCATCACGTTATTTTTACAAAGATGGATATGAGGAGCGTTTTGCCAAAGGAGAAAATCAAAAACAGTTATCTAAGGAGTTTGTGCGCGAGTGGCTGATGGAAAATGGCTTTCAGGGACAGGAAGGGCAGCAGATGCCTGAAATGACCGATGAGTTTGTAAACAGTGTATCTGAAAGATATATTGAACTTTATGAAAAGATTGCCGGTGAGAAATTTATCAAAGCCGACTCGGAAGATGTGTTAAGTAGAGTGGAGAAGAATATTCTTGGGTTTTTGGGAAGAAATCTTTAACTTTGCAACATATAAGTTTACGTATTATGGATTTACAATATATAGCAGATTTATCAGGAAAGCCAACAGCGGTTGTAATTCCTATTAAAGAATGGGAAAAGATAAAGAGCTTCTACCTAAAACATATTAACAGTATTGAAGAAAGTGAAGTTGAATATGTATTAAGTGGTATTGAGCAGGCTGTCAATGAAATAAATTTAGTAAAAAAGGGGAAGTTAAAATCCCGCCCTATCGAAGAATTACTTGATGAGCTATAGGATTGAAACGATACCGGTTTTTGATAAGCAAGTTAAAAAGCTTTCAAAAAAATATCCATCATTCAAAAACGATTTATATAAGCTTTCTTTGATTTTAAAAAATAATCCTTTCAAGGGTGTTGCCCTTGGTAATGATTGTTATAAAATCAGGCTTGCAATATCATCAAAAGGAAAGGGGAAAAGTAAAGGAGCCAGAGTAATTACTCATGTTTTTGTAATTGACGAGGTTGTTCATATGTTATATGTTTATGATAAATCTTCTGTGGTTAACATTTCAGATGATAAGATAAAAGAATTATTGTCAAATATTAAATAAATATTGCACTTTTAAAAAGAACTTTTACCAAATAGTATAATACAAAGTTATGATACCGTTTTCCCCACCCCGTATGGATCAAAAGATAATCGACGAAGT
>JAOZLR010000453.1 GCA_029934735.1 Bacteroidales bacterium | reverse complement strand
GAGTAGTTATATGCTTCTTCAGTTTTGTCTAAATCGCTATAACAGGCTGAAAGGTTATTATATACTGTTGCAAGCCCGGATTTATCATCTTCGGCTGAATAAATATCAACTACCTTCTTAAAATACTCAAGAGCGTTATCATATTCACCTGCATAATAATAGCTGTAACCTATTCGCAACATAATTACTGCAGCACTTTTGCTATCCGCATTTGCATTATGTATATTTAATGCCAACTTATAATAAAAAATTGCAGAATCGAAAACTTCATGGATTGACCAGATGTCACCTAATCTTTTACAAGAAGATGTCTCTTTGGGTTTATTGTTTAATTCACGTGATAGTTTCAAAGCCTCAGATGCAAAATATAATGCCGAGTCCTTGTTGCTATATGCAAATTTCTTACTCTGATTTAAGTACCCATTTATTGCTATGGTATCCGGTTGAGATTTCCCGGAAATTTCAATATCCGGTTGCTGTGCCGACATTGTGCTCCATAGTACTAAACTAAATATTGTAAGTAGCCACTTCATATTATTAAAATAATTAACTCTGTGTATTAAGACTATTATTTATTACCGGCCTGATTTAGGTTGACATTTTTTTCGAAAACATCATAAATTTGTTTATAAAGATCGTTCTGTTTATATTTTTGAGTAATATGAGATAGTTTCTGAACCATATAAAGATCCTGTTGAATATCACTGTCATATATTTTCGCCCTTTTCCCTGTAAACTGAAAATAATACTTAAGATGCTCATCAAAAACGACAATCAACCTTTCTACCAGGGCATTAGCCTTTTCATTTTCACCAATGCTGTAATAATCTTCGGCAAGAGGTATCACAAAATAGTCGAAAGGGATGCAGTTATCGGGAATAACTTCAATACACTTATCAAGCACCATCCGTGCTGAATCCTTTTTCCCTTCGTTTATCAATGCACTAGCCAGCCTGTGAAAATTATTACGAAGATTCATAGTCATCCTTCTGTTTGTTTCATCAAGATAAACATCAGGATTATTCATATTACCCCACCGGAATTTATTCATCAAATTATCAAACATAACATCAGTATTAACAATACCGGATTGGCCTCTGTCAGCTTTTGACTTTACAGGAACAAGCCTGTAGGCAAGTCCGTCGAGCATAAAATAGTCCTCAAGACCCATATATGCATCACTTCCTGTTGTTATTGCAAAATAGACAGGTCTTTCCCAATTACTTGTTGCCAAAAGGTCAAGTACCATTAAAGAACTTTTTGAAATGGCATTGCTATTAAATGTCCAGATAATCTCTTTAACAATCCTGTCAGCATATTCAGGGGGAACAACTCCATTCTTCACAACAGTTGCCGAATCAACCTTAATTTTAAATTTCTTAGTAGGGAAGAAGTCCAAAGCTCCCATAGCTGTATTGCGCATAAGGCTTTTTGGGTTCTCAATCATTACATCAAAAAGTTGCCTCAAATCCACAAACCCTTTAATCTTCTCATTCTCTATTATGTAAGTATAATTCTTCTTAGTGTAAGCATATAGTTCCGGAGGTATTGAGAAAGGAATTGGGTCAGAATCATACACTTTCCTTCTCATTTGATTTATATACCAGTCAGTATTCAGGAGGCTGAGGTTAACAACTCTAACATCAGTCCGCACACCTTCAACCTCTTGTGCATACCAAAGCGGGAATGTGTCATTGTCACCATTTGTAAAAAGAATTGCATTGGGTGCGCAGGAGTTAAGATAGTCACTTGCAAGTGCAATGGTAGTATATCTGTTTGAACGATCGTGATCGTTCCAGCCCTCTTTGGCCATTATACCCGGCACCAATATCAATAAAACACCAGTTACAATAAAGGCGGTTGGCTTTGAGCTAAGATACTTCCTGATAAAACTGAAAATTGCTAAAGTCCCCAGTCCAATCCATATTGCGTAAGCATAAAACGAAGCAGCATAAGCATAATCACGCTCCCTCGGCTGCGGTGAGTGTTGATTCAGATAAACCACAATAGCAAGTCCGGTCATAAAAAACAAAAGAAAAACAACCAGTGAATTTCTGTTATCTTTCCTCAACTGGTAAATAAGTCCAAAAAGTCCCAGAATAAAAGGAAGCATATAAAACCTATTAGTGGCTTTGTTTTTCATACTTTCAGGTATATTCATCATCGGGCCAAGTCGGGCTTCATCAAGAAAAGGAATTCCTGTAATCCAATTACCATGCTTCCTGTCAACCATTCCCTGAACATCATCCTGCCTGCCGGAATAATTCCACATAAAATATCTGAAATACATATGATCAAGTTGGTATCTGAAGAAAAAACGAAGATTCTCCCCGAAAGTTGGTTTATATAAAACCTTACTCTCTCCATAATCTGTTTCAACTTTGACAGGCTCCCCTTTCATTTTGCCCCACTTCTTATAGTCCTTAATATATTGTTGGCTGGTGTTATCCCACATCCTCGGAAAAATAGTTGTAAATCGCGGATCATATACCGGAACAGTCCCTTTTCGGTCATCAATAATCACGTACTTGCCCTTCTTTTCATCCTTACTGTAAACGGGCTTTCCATCCTTGCGTTCAATAACTGGAGCATTATAATAGGGTCCTGAAAAGATTGGCCAGTCACCATATTGCTCCCTGGCAAGATAAGAAAGCAGTGTTATTGCATCCTTCGGACTGCTCTCATTTATTG
>JAOZLR010000452.1 GCA_029934735.1 Bacteroidales bacterium | reverse complement strand
GCCAAGAAACTCCAGCACTTCAACATGTTTCGGATGAGTCCTGTAATTATTCAGATCTTCTTCTGAATCAAAAATTGTATTCAGCACCAAATCGTATGCTGATGATTTCATATTAAAATTCAAACCGATTTCAATGAATTTTATCTCATCAATATAAATTTTAAGGTCTTCAAGAGATTTTTTCAATCTAAGGGCATTGGCAAGTTTTTCTGAGGTATCCTCAGTCTCTTTTAACTTTAGCATTACAATATGCTTTACCATAATTTTAATTATTTGATTTTATCTGTTTTACTATCTTTATTATTTCTTCAAAATTTTCAGGCTCTAGATTTTCCGTTTTATAAAAAAGTTCCTTTGCAAAGTTAACAAGATTTCTACTGGCATTAAAACGCAAATAGTCCTCATCAAGGTTATCGTCCCCAAGTCGAATTCTGTCAAGAGCATCGGCATCCTTTAAAATTGCCGTTACTGTGTAAGCCTCATCTGTCTCACTAAACTCACCCGGAATAGAGTGATTTGCAACAGCTTTTCCAATATTTTTGATATCTTTATCTGTCATTCCTACTTTACGAAACAGTGTTTCAAAAAGCGGCAGTTTGCTCTTCACTGCCCAACTCCCGTGCTGTGTGCAATATCCGTCATCCTTTCTTGCCAGATCATGAATAAAAGCAGCACATAAAGCAGGCAGAGACTCCTTTTTCAATCCCTCAACCTCAGCAATATACATTGTAAGACACATCACCCTGTAAGTGTGATTAATACCGTGAAGGGTACTTTGATGGTCAAAGTAATTCCGCTTCAGGTTGAACAATGTATAATCAACATTAATCATAATTGCCGGAGTAAAGACTAAACCCCATTTTTACATTTTTGCATCAACAATATCGAGTATTTCCTTTTGCCTTTGAGCTGCACTTGCCTGAACTTCTTGTCCTTTTTTAATAATATCCTCAACAAAAGCCTTATCATCCAGGCTTCCACCATTTATTTTAACATTCAGAAAAGCACCTTTCACACCTGCCAGAGCTGCAATAGCACCAACGCCTGCATCAGAAACCGAATTTTGATTTCCAATCTCGGCCATAGCTTTCATAACTTCCATCGACTCATAACAAAGGTTCATAACTTTAAAAGGAACCTCAATAGCATATTTCGTTGCATCCTGAATTGCTTCGTTGCGAATTGTTTTATCATCGTCGGTCTTTTTTGGCAACCCAAAAGCATCCATAATCCTGTTAAATGCATTTGTATCCTCATCAACCATTTTCAGGAGTTCAGTTTGATAATATTTTCCTTTAACAGCCCATTCGGAGAACTCCTCCCAACGGTCGTCCCAGCCACGCTTGTGCGATGACAGATTTGCTACCATAGTAGCAAGAGCAGCACCCATTGCGCCCATAGCTGCCGAAATGGATCCTCCTCCCGGAGCAGGCGACTCTGACGCTGTCTCCTCAGTAAATCCGGCAACAGTCATATCAACAAGCTTCTGAGATTTATCTTCAAGAATATATTCAATAATCTTTTTATCCGGATCAAAAGGGCCAAGTTCATCAAGGCCAAGTGATTTTACAGCAACTTTAATAATTTCCCTGTCAGTAATACCCAATGACCGTTTTTGCATTTTCAGATAAAACTTCCCTGCATCAAGCATCGAATTTAACGGGATAACTCCAACAAGTTCTGAGCCGGTAACCCTTATCCCTCTGGCTTCTGCACTTTTTTTCACTGCCTCGAAAGCCTCATGAACCGAGGTGATCGTTATATCAGTCAGGTTCATAGATATCTGTGCAACGCCATATTCCTCAATAAACCAGCCAATAGCTTTCACTTTCTTCAACATTCCCGGAGTGTAAACCGGTTTACCGTTTTCATCCTTCACAATTTTTCCGCTTAATGGATTTCCTTCACGCTTTACACGTCCTCTTTCCCTGACATCAAATGCAATTGCATTTGCACGACGTGTTGATGTTGTGTTCAGATTGACGTTATAAGCGACCAGGAAGTTTCTTGCACTAACAGCAGTTACACCTGTTTTCGCAACATTATCATTAAATTCAGCAGGACCCCAGTCTGGTTCCCAGTGTGGGTCAGCAAGTTTCTCTCTTAAACCTTCATATTCACCCGAACGGCAATTGGCAAGATTACGACGCTCTTCGGTAAAAGCTGCAAACTCATAATTATAAACTGGAATGTCAAGCTCCTCCCCTATTCTCTTTCCAAGATTGCGGGCAAATTCAACAGTCTCTTCCATTGTAATATTTGCAACAGGTACAAGCGGACAAACATCAGTTGCACCAAAACGCGGATGTGCGCCGGAATGCTTACTCATATCAATAAGTTCGGAAGCCTTTTTCACAACTCTGAAGGCAGCTTCGCAAACCTCATCAGGCGTCCCGACAAAAGTTATTACGGTTCTATTTGTAGCTTTACCCGGGTCGACATCTATAAGTCGTACACCCTCTACTGTCTCAACGACATCGGTTACCTGTTTTATAATATTTTCATCGCGGCCTTCGCTGATGTTCGGAACACATTCTATTAGTTGTTTCATAGTTTCAATTGATGAATTGTCGAATTAATAAATTATTAAATTTACCCATTAAGAACACATTGTTATAAATGCATCTTTTAAAAATGAGTTCGCAAAGTTATGAATTGGGATTTAATTGGGAGAGTTTTTCTAAAAAATATTT
>JAOZLR010000451.1 GCA_029934735.1 Bacteroidales bacterium | reverse complement strand
TTGAGCTTGCTAAGGAGGAGATTAATAAAAATGTGAATGCAACCGTTAACTTCACCGATATGAATCTGTCGCTGTTCACAAATTTTCCAAATTTTAATCTTTCTATTGAGGGTCTTACCGTGGTTGGAAAGGAAAAGTTTCAGGATGATATTCTTGTTTCGGTCAATAATATTAATGTTACTATTGATTTGATGAGCGTTTTTAAAGGAGAGAATTATGAGGTAAAGAAGATCAGCATTATAAATCCCGATGTCTTTATTAAGGTACTTGAAGATGGAACAGCTAATTATGATATTTCAGTGTCTGGCGATGAAGAGACGACGGCCTCATCTGATACAGAAAGTTCCTCACCTTTTGTGATGTCATTAAAGTACTTTGAAATTGTTCAGGGAAAGATAATTTATCTTAACGAATCTCTCAGAATGAAACTTGTTATGGTTGATCTTAACCACTCTTTATCAGGAGATATTTCAGTAGACCAGACAACTCTAAAAGCAATTACGGATATACATTCTACCACCTTAACCTACGATGGGGTTGATTATCTGAAAGATGTGGCGCTTCATTACAAAGCAAATATTGATGCCGATATAAAAAACGAGATATACACTTTAAAAAAGAATGAGTTGAAACTGAACGAACTGGCTGTTAATTTTGATGGTTCCGTTTCAATGCTTGATAATGACGATATCAATTTGGTATTGACTTTTAGTACTTCTAAGACCGATTTTAAGAATATCTTATCACTCGTTCCTGCGATATATTCAAATGATTTTAAAATTGTTGAATCATCGGGAAAACTCGCACTTAACGGAAATGTTAAAGGTATTTATAATGAGAACAGGTTGCCTGGTTTTGTAATGGAGCTTGCAGTTGAGAGTGGAATGTTCAAATATCCAGATTTGCCGAAGGCGGTTACTGATATAAATATTCAGATAAAAGTCTCCAATAAGGGCGGCGATGCTGACAATACAGTTATTGATATCTCAAAATTTCATTTGAATATGGCAGGAAACCTATTTGATGCTTCGATGCTTATGAAGACTCCCGTTTCCGACCCCGATTTTAAATTGAATATTAAGGGGGATATGGATATGGCAACGGTTAAGGCTTTCTATCCGCTTGAAGAGGGCGAGCAGATGACCGGTAGTTTTGTGGCTGATATAACATTGAAAGGGAAATTGTCAGCAATTGAAAATGAGTATTATGAGCAGTTTACGGCTCTCGGTTCAATATTGTTGAAGGATTTAAAATACCAAACCCCAATGCTTGGCGCAGCGCTTGAAATTACTCATGCGCAACTCAATTTTGCTCCTCAGTATCTTGATTTGGTTTCTCTTCACTCAAAAATCGGGAAAAACGATTTCAATGCATCAGGCAAGGTTGAGAATTATTTGCCATATTTTTTGAAGGATAAAAAACTCGTCGGTTATCTAAAGACAAATTCACAGTTTTTTAATGTATCGGTATTGATGCCTGATGAGGAGGCAGCAACCGGTGATGGGCAATCACAGCAAGTGGCAACTGAAACACAACAGGAGGAGTTGTCAGTTGTTGAGGTGCCCGGGAATATTGAGTTTTTCCTGAACTCAACATTCGATACACTTATTTATGATGATCTGAGGCTTGAGCAGATAACCGGTGAACTTATTGTGAAAGACAAAAAGCTTATCTTCGATAATCTGAAGATGAATGCATTACAAGGAAGCATTGTGATGAATGGAATGTATAGTACTATTATTCCGGAAAAACCGGAAATAGACTTTGATCTTAATATTAAAAATATCGATATTCAGGAGTCATATAGCGCCTTTGCTATTGTTAATAAATATATACCCATTGCGAAAAAGGTTAGCGGGAAATACTCTGTCGATTTTCGTATGGCCGGGATGCTTGACAGTAGTATGTCGGTTATTTATAAAACGCTTGTAGGAGGCGGTAAGCTCGAAACATCACCCGTTAAAATTCAGGATGTGAATACCTTAAACCAAATTGCCGATGCTTTAAAATATGACAAGCTTAAAAGTATGGATATTAACAAGATTCTACTGGAGTTTGAATTTGTTAACGGAAAGATAATGGTTGAACCTTTCGATATAAAGTATAATGATATTAATGGCGAAATTAGCGGCTGGACGGGTTTTGATGAATCAATAGAGTACGTTATGACACTTGAAATTCCACGAAAGGAGTTCGGCTCTGCTGCTAACAATGCTCTTGAAAATCTTGTTGGTGAGGCCAATAAATACGGAGCAAATTTCAGTCTTGGCGAAACTGTTCCGGTAAACATCACTATAGGTGGGACACTTTCAAAATCTGTAATAAAAACGGGTCTTGGTGAATCGGGTAAAAGTACTGCGGAAAATATGAAAGAGCAGGTTGAAAAAGAAATCAAAAAACAAAAAGAGGAGCTAAGTAAAGAGGCTAAGGCTAAAGCACAGAAACTGATTGAAGATGCTGATGCCGAAGCACAAAAGCTAATCAAAGAGGCTGAAAAGCAGGCTGAAAGAATAAGAAGTGAATCTAAAAACGGTGCAAAGCAGATACGTGATGAGGCAGAAAAACAGGCTAAGAATCTGGAAGCTGAGGGTAAGAAAAACGGTATGATTGCAGAGATAGCAGCCAAAGAAGCTGCAAAAAAGGTTCGTAAGGAAGCTGATAAGCAAGCAAACAATCTTACAGCCGAAGCCGATAAGAA